>JAWLFD010000049.1:0-9112 GCA_041685745.1 Wenzhouxiangella sp. | reverse complement strand
CAGACCGATGGCGCTGCGATCGCGGATCTCGACCAGGCCATTGTTGGACAGGCCGATGGCCCCGGCCTCGTACCAGTCGGCAAGGTGCTGGCGGTGGCGCTCGGCCATGCGCTGCTTGATGGTCTGCACCTGCGGGGTGTCGATATCGATGTTCGGTGACTGCGCATGGGCGCGGGCCATGAACAGGTCCGACAGCCGGAAACCGGTCGATTCGGGCCGTTCGGTCGGGGGTGCAGGCTCGTCACCGCCGCGCTGCCGCCCGTCTTCGCCCAGCACGTCCTGGATGAAGCGATCCGCGGCCTGCTCGGCGGCCGCTTCCGGAAAATACACGTTGATCGTCACGCAGGCTGCCAGGGTCATGACCAGGCCAATCATCAGCAGGGAAATCGATCGCGTCATCATGTCTGTTTGCTCCTTCGGCGCCTTGTACGCCACGTCGCTGACCGCTGCTGCAGCATGCCGCGCGGTGCTTGAATGCATTCTGAACAGTGTAAGCGAAAGCCGGTCCTCAGACCGCGGCCAGGGCCTCGGCCAGCGTTGTGAAGCCGCGCGCGGTCAGGCGTGCGCGCACGCCCTTGAGGTTGCCCTCGGGGACCAGGGCCTCGGTAAAGCCCTGCCCGGCGGCCTCGCGCAGGCGCTCCTCGCCGTTGTAGACCGGGCGCAGCTCGCCGGCCAGGCCGATCTCCCCGAACGCGACCAGGCCCTTGGGCAGCGGGGTTTCGCGCAGCGACGACTTCAGCGCCAGGGCAATGGCCAGGTCGCTGGCGGTTTCGCTGACCCGAATGCCGCCGGCGACGTTGACGAACACGTCCTGGTCGCCGATCTGGATCCCGGCGTGGCGATTCATGACCGCCAGCAGCAGCGCCAGGCGATTGGGATCGATGCCCACGGCCACCCGGCGCGGATTGGACAGCGTCGACGGCGCCACCAGGGCCTGGACCTCCACCATCAGCGGCCGGGTGCCCTCGCGGGTCACCAGCACGCAGCTCCCGGGCGAAGGCGTTTGCGCGCCCGAAAGAAAGATCGCCGACGGATTGGCGATCGCCTTCAGGCCCTGCCCGGTCATGGCGAACACGCCCAGCTCGTTGGCCGCGCCGAAGCGGTTCTTGACCGCCCGGATCAGGCGGTAGCGGCTGCCGGAGTCGGACTCGAAGTAAAGCACGGCATCGACCATGTGTTCGAGCACCCGCGGGCCGGCCAGCGCGCCCTCCTTGGTGACGTGGCCGACCAGGACCACGGCGCAGCCGGTCTGCTTGGCGTACTGGACCAGCCGGGCGGCGCATTCGCGCACCTGGGCGACCGCGCCGGGCGCCGACTGCAGCGACTCCGTCCACAGCGTCTGGATCGAGTCGACGACCATGAAGGCCGGCCTGTGTTTGGCTGCCGTGGCCAGGATCACCTCCAGCTGCGTTTCGGTCAGGCACTGCAGGCGCGACGGATCCAGGTCCAGCCGCCGGGCCCGCATCGCCACCTGGGCCGCCGACTCCTCCCCGGTCACGTACAGGCTGCCGTGTTCGGCCGCCAGCGCCGCCTGGGCCTGCAGCAGCAGGGTCGACTTGCCGATGCCGGGATCACCGCCCAGCAGGACCACCGATCCGGGCACCAGGCCGCCGCCGAGGACCCGATCCAGTTCGCTCAGGCCGGAGGCCAGGCGCTGGGTCGAATCCTCGGGCCGGACCTCGGCCAGGCTGGTCACCTCGGCCGAGGCGGTACCCGTCCAGTTGCCGCGCTGTGCGGGACCGGAACGCGCGGCGGATGGCGACGCGGTCTCCTCGAGCGAGTTCCAGGCGCCGCAGTCGGCGCATTGCCCCGACCACTTCGGAAAAGCCGCGCCGCATTCCCGGCAGGTGTAATTCGTCTTGGATTTGGCCATTTGCGGTATTTTAGGCCCATGACGCGCGATGAGCAGCCCATGATCGGAGAGTCTCCCGCCTTCCTGGAGGTGCTGGAGCAGGTCTCGAAGGCCGCAGCCATGAACCGGCCGATCCTGATCGTGGGCGAACGCGGCACCGGCAAGGAGCTGGTCGCCGAACGCCTGCACTACCTCTCGCCGCGCTGGGACCAGCCGCTGATCAAGCTCAACTGCGCGGCCATCAGCGAAGCGCTGCTGGAGTCGGAACTGTTCGGGCACGAGGCCGGGGCCTACACCGACGCCACCCGCGCCCGGCTGGGCCGCTTCGAGACCGCCGACGGCGGCAGCCTGTTTCTCGACGAACTGGCCAGCACCACGCCCGCGGTCCAGGAAAAGATCCTGCGCGTGATCGAGTACGGACAGTTCGAGCGGCTGGGGTCTTCGAAAACGCGCAGCGTCGACGTTCGGCTGATCGGGGCGGCCAACGTCGATCTTCCCGACCTGGCCGCACGCGGTCGCTTTCGCTCGGACCTGCTCGACCGGCTGGCCTTCGACGTGATCACCCTGCCGCCGCTGCGCGCGCGGCGCGAGGATATTCTGCCGCTGGCCGAGGCGTTCGCCATGCGCATCACGCGCGAACTCGGTCGAGCGCTGTTCGCCGGCTTCAGCCCGGAAGTCACCGAGCGCCTGCTCGAGCACGACTGGCCGGGCAACATCCGCGAGTTGAAAAACGTCATCGAAAGAGCGGTCTATCGCCACGAGGCGATCGAGGACCCGGTCACCGAACTGGCGCTGGATCCCTTCGATTCGCCGTGGCGTCCGGCCCGTCGACCTTCCGGCAGCGACAGCGATCCCGCCATCCCGGATCCGGGCCGCGCGCCGGTGGACCTGCGCGACCATCTCAACCGGCAGGAAAAAGCGCTCGCCGAGCGGGCCTTGAGCGTCAGTGGCGGCCACCAGGGCAAGGCGGCGCAGCTGCTGGGGCTGAGCTACGACCAGCTGCGCGGAATCCTGCGCAAACACGGTCTGGCCGGGCGCTGAAAAAGGCCCCGGATCAGCGCTGGCGGCGCGCGGTATTCGGTGATCGGGCGCTGCGAGTGGGTACGCTCCAGAACGTGACCGCGATCGCGAACAAACCGACGCCGACGATCAGCCCGAACCAGGCCCGCCGGTCCGGGCCGGGCACGATCACCGATCGGGCCGGTTGCTCGGGATCGTAATGCACCTCGATCGGACCGCCCGGCGCATAGCTGACCACGGCCTGTTCGGCCTGCTCCCTGGTTCTGCCGCCCAGGCGCCGACTGAAGCGCAGCCGGTCGCCGCTGAAGTTCCGCTCGCCGACCTCGTACTCGTAGGAGATCTGGACGCGCCAGCCCAGCCCGACCTGGGCGCCGGCCACCGTCGTTGCCGTGGCGTCGACAACGGTGCCCGTCACGGTCGGCCAGTCCGCGCTCTCCAGCCCGGCCAGCAACAGTCGCACCCGGTCCTGAATCAGGGCCAGCGCCATCAACAGGACCAGCACCGCTGCCACCCTGCGAATGGTTTTCTGCCCGGCTCTCTCCGCCATCCAGCTCTCCTGTCCTGAAACTTCCGCGTCGCCGGCCACCGGCGATGGTCATGCCCTCACCATAACAGCCGCGTCCCGTTTGCCTGCGCCGAGCGGGACTCAACCGGTCCGTACCCGGTTGCGCCCGTCGCGCTTGGCCTGGTAGAGCGCGCCGTCGGCGCGCGCAATGACCGGGTCGGGCCCGGTGTCTTCCGGGTCCGCCGTGGCCAGCCCGATGCTGATGGTCATGCGCATCTGCTGACCATCGACTTCAAGCGGTGCGGCTTCGATCGCCCGGCGAATCCGCTCCAGCGCTTCCCGACCCTCTCCGAGCCGGGTCTGCGGCAGCACCAGCAAAAACTCCTCGCCGCCCCAGCGCCCGACCCAGTCCCCCGCCCGCATCGACCGGCGCATGCAATCGGCTACGTGCCTGAGGACCCGGTCGCCGGCGTCGTGGCCGAGCGTGTCGTTGACCCGCTTGAAGTGATCCAGATCGGCAACCGCGAAACTGCAGGGCGGGCCACCGCGGCGGGCCTGGGCGAACTGGTGACGACCGACCTCGGCGATGCCGCGACGATTGAGCAGCCCGGTCAATTCGTCGTGCCGAACCAGGAACTCCAGTTGCTGTTCGACGAGCTTGCGGTCGGTGATGTCCTGGACCAGCCCGACCATGACGCGCCCCTCGCCCGCCGTGTCGGCTTCGGCGCCGGCGACCCGATCCAGCCACCAGAGCCAGCGACCGTCCCTGTGTCGAATCCGGTATTCCATTTCCATCGACTCGCCGGCGGCAAGGACGTGCTCCTCGGTCAGGCGGCTCACGCGCTCGGCATCCAGCGGATGCAGCAGGCGCTTCCAGTTTTGCCAGTCCAGCGTGAACGTTGCCGGATCATGGCCGAGCAGACGAACGCAGCGGTCGTCGGCAACGATCTCGGATGCCTCCAGGTCGACGCGGTAACAGCCGATCCGGGCCGCGTCCAGGGCCATCTCCAGCCGCTGCCGGGAACGCCCGAGTGCGCTTTGGGCCTCGACCCGATCGGTCACGTCGCGACCGACCCCGATGACGGCGACCGGTCGTCCCTGACCGTCGAGCACCGCGCTGTCCGACCACGCCAGCCAGCGCCAACCGTTCACGGTCAGGGCGCGCTGCTCGACGTAGCTGACGTAGGGCGGCTTGAGGGTCGCGCGAAAGGCCGCCATGGTCGCCTCGACATCGTCGTCGTGCACCAGGGGCATGAATTTCTGACCGATCAACTGCTCGGGCGTCTTGCCGAAGGTCTCGCAATAGCTGCGGCTGGCGAACTCGAAACGACCGTCCGGGTCGACCTTGACGACCAGGTCCACCTGGTTTTCCACCAGCAGCTGATAGCTCGCCTCGCGCGCCAGTCGTTTCTGCACTTCGCGCACCCGGATCAGGATCGCAACGGCCGCAAAGGGCATCTGCGACAGCGCCGCAATGTCCCAGAACCGCACCGCCAGCAGGCTGTCGCCCAGCCAGCCGACGTTGTGGAGGATCTGGTAGAGCGCGGCCGCCAGCGCCGGCAGGAACATCACCAGCATCGCCACCGCCCGCGACCTGGCATAGCGAATCATGCCGACGAACAGGACCAGCATGACCGCAAGGATGAGCAAAAGGACTGCAAGAACGGCGGGCGCGACCCAGTGGTAGGCACCGGCCGCGGAAACCAGCGAAAAGACCCCCATGAGCACGGCCAGCCCCCGAAGAAATCGGGTCAGGCGCGGGAAGTGCCGGCCCGGTTCGAGGTAGCTGACCACGAACCAGGCCATCAACCCGGCCGCGGCACAGGTGAAAACGCCGAGCAGGTGGTCGCTGAGCCACGGCCGGTCCGGGTACAGAAAGATCTGGTCGTTGCCGTTGAACAGGAACTGGAAACCGAAAAAGCAGAACAGGTAGCCGGCAGCGAGCACGAACACGGCCTGGCGCAGCCAGATCGCCGACAGGGCCGCGATCAGCGTGGCCGTCAGGATCATGCCCAGAAAGACGCCGTGCCGGATCCAGCGCGCCGCCGCCTCTCCGGCCAGCACCTGTTCGGTCTTGAGCAGTACCGACAGCGATACCACCGAACTGCTTTCCACCCGCAGCAGGAAGCGGACGGGTTCGTCCCCGATCACCACCGGAAACACCGTCTCGGGTACGGCCATGGCTCGCCGTTCGACCGGCACATGGTCGCCGCCCGGCTGGACGGCCCATTCGCCGTCGGCGACCTCGGTGTACAGATCGACCCGATCGATGAACGGCGGCCAGGCCACCAGAAACAGCCGCCGCGAATCGGCGCCGCTGAGCGCCAGCTCGAAGCTCAGCCAGAAAACGTCGTTGGTAAACCCCTTGCGCAGGTGCTGGTCGCTCAGGCGCCGAAAACCGGACCCGGCCTCGGCCAGCACGCCGACCTCGCCGACATCGAGCCTGCCCTCCGGGTCGCGCAGGATTCGTGCGTGCTCGAGCACGTTGACGCCGGCTTGCGAAAGATCTTCCGGCGCCAGTTCGAGCAGTCGCTGTTCGCCCCCGATCGCCTGAGCGCTCCAAAGCAGCAGCAGCAGCACCCCGGCAAGCCGCGGGATGCCTGGAACCCCGCCCTGGCGGCGGTCGGAATTGGCCATGACCCTGACCCCCAAAAGCGTGCCGCCCAGTATACGCCGGTCCGAATTTGCCGGGCGTTCCGACCCGGGTTTCCGGCCGAATCCGGCAATCGCGGGATTCGACGGCAGGACCGGAGCGACCGCAACAAAAGCCGCGATGAGCGGCCAATGGCGCAGCGGCATGGGCTATTCTCGATTGCACGGCAAACGAGCCGTCGGTACGCCAGGAGATTGACAGCATGCCCGACAAACCGCAGCAGGTCTCAGACGGCTACGGTCGCCGGCAGCGGCTGGGACTGTTCATCGGGCCGGCGGCGTTCCTGGCGCTTCTCCTCGTGCCCGCGCCCGAGGCCATGAGCGAGGCGGCCTGGGCCACCGCCGCGGTCGGAACGCTGATGGCGGTGTGGTGGATCACCGAAGCCATTCCGATTCCGGTGACCGCGCTGCTGCCGGTCCCGCTGTTTCCGCTCCTGGGCATCGGCAGCATCAGCGAGGCCACGACGCCGTTTGCCAATCCGCTGATCTTCCTGTTCATGGGCGGGTTCATGATCGCGCTGGCGATGCAGCGCTGGAAACTGCACCGGCGCATCGCGCTGGCCATCATCGGGCGGCTCGGCCCGCGACCCAATGCCATCATCTTCGGCTTCATGCTGGCCTCGGCCTTTTTGAGCATGTGGGTCAGCAATACCGCAACCGCGCTGATGATGCTGCCGATCGCGATGTCGGTGATCAATCTGAGCAAACGACTGCCGCAAACCACCGCCGAGCAAAAGCGCGCGCTCAGGCATTTCGGCATCGCCCTGGCCCTGGCGATCGCCTATGCCTGCAACATCGGCGGCATGGGAACCCTGATCGGCACGCCGCCCAACGCGCTCATGGCCGCTTTCATTCTCGACAACTACGGGCTCGAGATCGGTTTCGCCCAGTGGATGCTGGTCGGCCTGCCGCTGGTCGCGGTGGGACTGCCGCTGGCTTTCGTCGTGCTGACCCGACTGTCCTTCCCGGTCGACCTGGCCGAGCTGCCGGGAGGCTCCGAACTGATCGCCGAAGAGGCCTCGAAACTCGGACCGATGGGCCGCGAGGAACTGTCCGTGGCCGTGGTGTTCGCCGCGACTGCGGCGCTGTGGATCTTCCGCCAGCCGCTCCAGGGCCTGGTGCCGGGCCTGAGCGATGCCGGAATCGCCGTCGCCGCCGGCATTGCGCTGGTGCTGATTCCATCGAGCCTGCGCGAGGGCAGGTTCCTGCTCGACTGGGAGACGATCGAAAGACTGCCCTGGGGGATTCTCATCCTGTTCGGCGGCGGCCTGAGCCTGGCGGCAGCGTTCAGCCGCACCGGGCTGGATGAAAGCATCGGCATGCTGGTGGTCGGATTCGAAGCCTGGCCCACCCTGATGCTGCTGGCGCTGTCGGTCCTCGTCGTGCTCACGCTGACCGAGATGACCAGCAACACCGCCACCGCGGCCGCGTTCCTGCCGATCCTGGGCGCCGCGGCGATCGGCATCGGCGAAAATCCGCTGCTGTTCATCATACCGGCGGCGCTGGCCGCCTCGTGCGCGTTCATGCTGCCGGTGGCCACGCCGCCCAACGCCATTGTCTACGGCAGCGGCCTGCTGACCGTCCCGATGATGGTCAAGGCCGGCCTGCTGCTGAATCTTTGTTTCATCGTCATCGTGCTGACGACCGCCTATACCCTGCTGTGGTGGGTCTTCGGCGCCCAGCCGGGGGTGCTGCCGGAATGGGCGGGCTGATCTGCTAGTCTGGCAACCATCGTGGGCACCGCCGGCAGACATCTCAAACCGCATTCTCAGGCACGCTATCTGCTGTGCTCCGACCTCGACCGCACCCTGATTCCGAACGGTCCTCAGGCCGAGTCGCCGCAGGCCCGCGCAACGCTTAGCGCCCTGGTCGACCGTCACGCCATCTGCGTGGTCTACGTCACCGGGCGAGACCGCGGGCTGGTCGAGGAGGCGGTCGCGGCATACGACCTGCCCTGGCCGGATGCCGTGATCGGCGACGTCGGCACGCGCATCTGGTCGACCTTCGATCGGCGCTGGACGCCGTGGTCGCGCTGGGACGACCTGATCCGCCGGGAATGGACCGAGACGATCCGGACCCGCGCGCAGGCGCATGCCGACGCCGTCGACGCGCTCCGGCGACAGCCCGAGAATCGCCAGACCGCCTACAAGCTCAGCTATTTCTGTCCCGCCGCCGGGCTGAACGAGACCGCCGACCACCTGCGCGGGCGGTTTGCATCCGAGCAGCTGCCGGCCAGGGTGATCGCCAGCGTCGATGAAGTGGACGACCGGGGCCTGATCGACGTCCTGCCTGCACGGGCCTCCAAGCGCAGCGCGATCGAAATGGTCATGGCGGCCTGGGGGTTTGCCCACTGGGCCACGATCTGCGCCGGCGACAGCGGCAACGACCTGCCGTTCCTGACCTCCGCCCTGCAGGCGGTGCTGGTGGCCAACGCCAGCGACGCGGTGCGCGAGCAGGCGCTGTCCATGGCCCATGCCCAGGGCCAGGTCGACAACCTCTACCTGGCCCGCGGCGGCCTGCGCGGAATGAACGGCAACTACGCCGCCGGGGTCATCGAGGGCTTTGCCCACTACGTGCCCGAAGCACGCGAATGGCTGGAATGAAGCGCCGGCCAAATTGACCCGGATCAAGCCGTTGCCCGAATCCCGGGGGCACAATCGCGACCTGACCCAGACCCATCGGTGACCGTAGCCATGCCGCATGCCAGAACCCTGCTGCTTCTGATCGTCGTATTGATCGCCTCGAACGCCGCGCTCGCCGCCGACGATCCGGCGCCGCTGAACGGACTGACCATGCACGTGTTCATGTCCGAGACCTGCCCCCACTGCCGGGCCCAGAAACCGTTCCTGGCCAGCCTGGACGCGCGTCATCCCGAACTCGATGTCGTCCACATGGAAGTCATGACCTCGCGCGAGCACCACGACCTGCTGCGCAACATGGCGTCCCTGCACGGCGTCCAGCCCGGCTCGGTGCCGATGATCTTCGTCGGCGGACGCGTCTGGACAGGCGACAGCCGCCAGATTCGCCGCGAGATCGCCGATCACGTCGAAGCGTGCATGAACGGCGGCTGCCCGGCCCAATAG
>JAWLFD010000275.1:0-2921 GCA_041685745.1 Wenzhouxiangella sp. | reverse complement strand
TTGCCTAAGGCATTGAAAAGCTTGGACTTCATGTTCAAGTACTCCTTAGTGTCTTCGTGGTAGTGAGTCTTTACCCGTATGGCCTGCAGTTGCAAAGCATCGATCCGATTCGCTTGATCTGCAGTCCCTGCATGAGCCTGGCGGGTGAGGCCACCCTCAATCTCATGGCAGCATCGTATTGACGGAGACGGCAGAAGTAATTGACGTGTATCAAAGGGCGCTTAATTAGTCAGCGCTTTTTGCTTTCGCGCGGTCCTCGAGGTCATTTCAGGCTGGAAAAGGCACTACCATGACCCTCCCGTGATCGTTTCCTCCGGAGTACCCCGCCGTGCAAGTTTCAGCAGAGCAACAGGACCTCGACCATCTCTTTCATCCGTGCACCAACCTGGCCGAGCATGCCCGCTCCGGACCGCTGATCTGGTCGCGCGGCGAGGGAATCTACGTCTACGACAGCGCCGGCAGGCAGTATCTGGAAGGTATGGCCGGTCTCTGGTGTACCGCGCTGGGCTATGGCGAGAAGGAACTGGCCCGGGTGGCGGCCGAGCAGATGGAGACCTTCTGCTACGGTCCGCTGTTTGCCGGCAAGAGCAACGAGCCGTCGATCCGGCTGGCCGCGAAACTGGCTGAATGGGTGCCGATCGACGGCGCGCGGTTCCTGTTCGGCTGTTCCGGGTCCGATGCCAACGATGCCCAGGTCAAGCTGGTGCGCTACTACTTCCACGCCATCGGCAAGCCGAACAAGCGCAAGATCCTCTCGCGCGGCAACGCCTACCACGGCGTGACCGTGGCGACCGCGGCGCTGACCGGGCTGCCCGCCTTCCACAAGCACTTCGGCCTGGCCATGGACGACGTCATCCACCTGACCTCGCCGCATTTCTACCGCCAGGGCCGGCCGGGCGAAAGCGAAGCCGATTTCGTCGAGCGCCTGGGCCAGGAGCTCGAGCAGGTGATCGAGCGCGAAGGGGCCGACAACATCGCCGCGTTCTTCGCCGAGCCGTTGATGGGTGCCGGTGGGGTGATTCTTCCGCCCGAGGGCTATTTCCAGCGCATTCAGCCGGTGCTGGAAGCCAACGACATCCTGCTGGTCGACGACGAGGTGGTGTGCGCCTTCGGTCGTACCGGCCAGCCGTTCGGCTGCCAGACCTACGCCATGCGTCCGGCGACCATGACCATGGCCAAGGCGCTGTCGTCGGCCTACGTGCCGATTTCAGCCGTGGCGGTGCCGCCGTTCATGTACGAGGCGATCGAGAAGGCCAGCGGCGAGGTGGGGATTTTCGGGCACGGCCTGACCTATTCCGGCCACCCGGTCGCGGCCGCGGTGGCGGTGCGCAACCTGGAGTTGATGGAAGAGCGCGGGCTGATGAGCCATGCCGCGGCGATGGCACCGCCTTTCCAGGCGGCGCTGCAGCGACTGGCCGACCATCCGCTGGTCGGTCACCAGCGCGGCATCGGTCTGATCGGCGGGCTGGAACTGGTTGCCGACAAGGACTCGCGTCAGCCGTTTCCGCCGTCTGACAAGATGGCGTTCCGCGTCGCCGCCGCCTGCCTCGAAGAGGGCCTGGTAGTGCGCGCGCTGCCTGGCGATATCGTCGCGGTCTGCCCGCCGCTGATCATCGACCCGACCCAGATCGAGGAGCTGGCCGGGAAGCTGGAGCGAGGCTTGAACCGGGCGCTGGAAACAATCTAGTGGCTAATTAGCCGCATGACCCACTAGCGCGCCAGCAGATCGGCGTAATCGGGATGGCGCTGGATCCAGCTGGCCACGTAGGGACAGGCCGGGTGTACGGGCAGGCCTTGGGAACGCGCCCAGTCCAGGGCATGGCGCGTGAGCCGGCCGGCGATGCCGCGTCCGCCCACGGCGTCGGGGACGCGTACGCTGTCGAAGCTCACGCTGGCGTCGTGGAAGGAGTAGCGGAGTTCGCAGCGATGGTCCTCGACGTCGGTTCGAAAAAGCCGTTCGTCGCTGTTGTGGATGATGGGATCGTCCATGGACAGGCCTCGTTTGGTTGCGGGGGTGTTCAGTACAGGAAGCGGGTGCGGATGGTGGCCGGGATCGCGTCGAGCTCCCGGACCAGCGCCGGGGCGTCGTCGGTTTCCAGGTCCATGACCACGTAGCCGACATCGGGCAGGGTCTGCAGGTACTGCGCGGCGATGTTGATCGAGGCTTTCGAGATCACGCTGTTGACGGCCTGCAGAACGCCCGGCTCGTTGCGGTGGATGTGCATGATGCGCCGGGCACTGGCGTGATCGGGCAGGCTGACTTCGGGGAAGTTGACCGCGCCCATGGTCGAGCCGTTGTCGGAGTAGCGGACCAGTTTGGTGGCCACGTCCAGGGCGATGTTTTCCTGGGCTTCTTCGGTGCTGCCGCCGATATGGGGCGTGAGCAGCACGTTGTCCATGCCGCGCAGTTCGGACTGGAAGATCTCGTCGTTGCCCTTGGGCTCGACCGGAAAGACGTCGATCGCGGCGCCGGCCAGGTGGCCGCCGCGCAGCGCCTCGGCCAGGGCCGGAATATCGACGATGCGGCCGCGCGCGGCGTTGATCAGGAACGTGCCGGGTTGCATTTGCTGCAGGGCCTGCGCGTCGATCATGTTCCGCGTCAGCTCGGTGTCGGGTACGTGGACGGTGACGACGTCGGACCGCGCCAGAACATCGGACATGGTGTTCACCGGCTCGGCGTTGCCCAGCGGCAGTTTGGCGGCGATGTCGTAGTAGATCACCCGCATTCCCAACCCCTCGGCAAGAATGCCCAGCTGCGAGCCGATATGGCCGTAGCCCAGGATGCCCAGCGTTTTGCCGCGCACCTCGTGCGACCCGCGTGCGCTCTTGAGCCATTCGCCGCGATGAGCGGCCGCGTTGCGCGCCGGGATGCCGCGCAGCAGCATGACGATCTCGGCCAGCACCAGTTCGGCGACCGAACG
>JAWLFD010000048.1:0-12091 GCA_041685745.1 Wenzhouxiangella sp. | reverse complement strand
GCCAGCAGCCGCCGCACGGCGATCACCACCCCGCCGATCAAGGCAAGGCCCATGGCAATCGCGAGCACGAACAGGCCCAGCATGAAGCTCAACGCGAGAATGCCGATACCGGCCAGGGCCAGGCCCAGGCGGGCCAGCGGACTGGTCGGCGGCTGATAGAATGGCGATCGTCTTGAGTTATTCATCTAGGTTCCAGACCCCGTGAGCCAGCATGAGTTCCTTTGTCGTTCCGATCAGCTGCCGGAAGGCGAATACCACGAGCTGCAGTTCCGCGTCGCCGGACAGCCCCGCTACCTGGTCGCCACACGCGTCGACGGTCGGGCTCAGGCCTGGTACAACCGCTGCCCGCACGCCGGACAGCCGCTGAACTGGGCGCCGGACCGGTTTCTGACCGACGAGCACAACCGTCTGATCTGCGCCGCCCACGGCGCGGTGTTCGAACCGCGCACGGGGCAGTGCGTGGCCGGACCCTGCCCGCGAGCCATCCTGACCCGCTGCCCCCTGGTGGAAGAAGAAGGCCGAATCTTCGCCGCCGATGAATTCTAAAACCGCATCCGACACCGGTTTCAGCCGGCGCGGTCAATGAATCAGGTTGACCATGGACAGCATCACGACCAGGTACACCACGCTCATGATCCCGCCGACGCGCAGGAAGTCGCGCACCTTGTAACCGCCGGGGCCCATGATCATGGCGTTGACCGGGTTGGTCGGCAGGATGAACGCGTTGGAGGTCGACAGCGCCACGATCAGCGCGTAGATCGCCGGGTTGCCGCCGGTGGCCAGGGCCACGTTGACGGCAATCGGCACCAGCAGGACGGTCGCCCCCACGTTGGACATGACCAGCGCGAAAGCGGTGGCCAGCACGGCCAGCGCCAGTTGGAGCACGATCTCGGGCGTCTCCCCCAGCACCAGCAGTGCCTGCTGGACCAGCCAGGCCGCGGTACCGGTGACTTCCATGGCAAATCCCAGCGGGATCAGGCTGGCCATCAGGAACACCGTCGACCAGCTGACCGCACCGTAGGCCTCATCCATGCTCAGCACGCCGCTCAGCACCATGCCGACCGCACCGGTCAGCAACGCCACCGGCAGCGGGAAACCCGTAAACAGGATCAGACACAGCGATAGGCCGAAAAAACCGAGCGCATGCGCCACTTTCTGCGGACGCTGCTCTTCCTTGGGAATATCGGTGGCGACAATGAAGTCCTTGTCGCGGGCCACGTTGGCGAGGTCGCGCCAGGTCGAATGGCTGACCAGGCAGTCACCTACCTGCAGCGGCTGCTCGCGCAGCCCTCCGGTAATGATTTCGTCGCGCCGGTTGATCGCCAGCACGGAGATGCCGAAGCGCTGGCGCAGGCGGGCTTCGCCGATCGTCTGCCCGATCAGGCGTGAGCCAGGCGGAATAACCACCTCCGAGATGCCGGCGCGGGTCGGGTTGAACAGGTTGCCGAAGGTGCGAAGACGCGGCTGAAGGCGCAGGTGATGACTCAGCGCGAACTCGCCCACCTGCTCGCGCGATCCCATCACGCCGAGTACGGTACCCACCCAGATCATCTCCTCGGCCGGCGGGGCCAGCCGGGGCTTGTCGGTATTCTGGATGGCCAGCATCAGCGGCGCGCCTTCCAGATTCTCGGCCTCGGCAATGCGCATGCCGACCAGCGGCGAGTCCACGGTGACCAGCATTTCGTAGACATCGCCCTCGATCCCATAGACTTCGGCAAAGTAGCGCTTGGTGCGTCCCGGCGCAGCCGCACGCTTCGCCTCGTCTGCAGGCAGCATTTTCTTGCCGAGCAGCAGGAAATACGCCAGCGCGGCCAGCAGCAGCGCGATGCCGATGGGGGCAACGGCAAACAGGGCGAATTCCGGCATCGCTTCGGCCCCGGGTGGCAGCGACCGGTTCGAGGTCAGGATCAGGTCATTGAGCAGAATCAGCGGTGAGGATCCCACCATGGTGATGGTGCCGCCGGCCACCGCACAAAAGCCCATCGGCATCAGTAGCCGGGACAGAGGCATGTCGAGACGAGCCGAGATTCGCGAGACCACCGGCAGGAACAGGGCGGTCGCCGCCGGGTTCTGCATGAAGCCGGATGTCAGACCGGTAATCGAGGAAATCATGCCCATCACGCGCCTCTCCGAGCGCCCCCCGACCCGAACGATGAAGCTGGCCACCACGTTCATGACCCCGGTGCGGTCGAGGCCGGCACCGATGATCATGACGGCAATGATGGAGATGACCGCATTGGAGGCGAAGCCGTTGAACAACTGGTCACCGGGAACCAGCCCGAGCAGTCCGATCAGCACCATGATGCAGATCGCGGCGATATCGACCCGCACGATCTCGAAAACAAACAGGAAAATCGTCAGCCCCAGCACCGCGAGCACCAGCAACATGTCCCCGCTGAGCGTCAGACCGCCTTCGATACCCATTCAGGAGGCGCGCCGGAACAGCAAATCGAAGATTTCGTGCCCGCGGCCCAAGCCACGACGCTCGAAACGGGTCTGCGGCCGCCAGGCCGGCCGCTCGCTCCAGGGATCACCCAGGTTGTCCAGGCCCTCACAGCGATCGATGACCTCGATCATCCAGCGCGCATAGGGTGCCCAGTCCGTTGCCAGGTGCAGGATTCCGCCCGGCTCCAGGCGATCGGCGATGCATTCAACGAACCCGGACTGGACGATGCGACGCTTGTGGTGCCGTTTCTTGGGCCAGGGATCGGGGAAATAGACGCGAACCTCGGCGAGACTCGCCGACTTGACCTGGTCGGCAAGCACCTCCACGGCATCGCGCATGGCGATGCGTACGTTGCCCAATCCTTCGTTGGCAAGCTCGCGAACCAGGCGGCCAACGCCGGGTTCATGCACCTCGATGCCGACAAAGTTTTTCTCCGGCTCCCGAGCGGCCATCCAGGCCAGCGCCTCGCCACTACCGAAACCGATTTCCAGGACCAGCGGCGCGGGACGCTCGAAGGCGGCGCGCAAATCCGTCTGTTCGACGTCGACCGCGTATTGCGGCAAGAGCTCGTCGAGCGCACGCCGCTGGGCCGAGGTCAAGCGGCCGGGACGCCGAACAAAACTGCGGACACGACGCGGAAAGCTGGGGCGCTCCACCGCGCTCATCGCAACCGCCGGCCATGGGATTTGATCTCCATGCCCGGCATTCTAGCCGGGTGCGGCAGAGCGGTCAGCCGCAAACAGCCATTCGAAGATCGCCATTCGCGCATGCACGCCCATGCGCACCTGATCCAGGATCAGGGATTGAGGGCCGTCGGCCACGGCGTCGCTGATCTCGACGCCGCGGTTGATCGGGCCGGGATGGAGCACGCGGCAGCCGGGCCGGGCCAGTTCCAGATGTTCCGGCCGCAGCCCCCAGTCGGCGTGGTAGCCGGCGGCATCGGGCCACGCTCTGTGGTCCATGCGCTCGTGCTGGATGCGCAACATCACCACCACATCGGCATCGGTCACCGCCTCGATCAGGTTATCGGTCCTGCGCACACCGCTGGGCACGGTCTCCGGCAGCCAGTCGGGTGGCCCGGCCAGGCGGATCTCGGCCGCGCCCCGTCGCCGGAATGCCGAAACGTCCGAGCGCGCCACCCGCGAGCGTACGATGTCGCCGATGATGGCGATGCGCGCGCCGGCCAGGGCGACACCACCCGCCTCCAGCGTCGCCACATCGAGCAGCGCCTGGCTGGGGTGGTGGCCGCTGCCGTCGCCGGCGTTGAGCAGCCCCAGATCGACCGACAGTGCCTCGGCCAGACGATGACAGCGCCCGGTCTCGGGGTGGCGAATGATCAGGGCATCCGCGCCCATTGCCGCCAGCGTCGCCGCGGTATCCTCCAGCGACTCTCCCTTGGCCGAGGACGATCGCTCCAGTTCCACGTTGACCACGCGCATGCCCAGGCGCCTGGCGGCGAGTTCGAACGAAACGCGCGTGCGCGTGCTGGGCTCGAAAAACAGGTTGATCACCGTGCGGTCCAGGGCTGCGGCCGGCGCGCCTGCGGCCAGCGCCCGCGTCCGCCTGACCAGCCACGCCAGGTCGTGGTCGTCGAGACCATCGACGTCGAGCAGATGGCGCCGTCCGGCTTCAGGTCCAGCCATGATCGCTCATCCAGGACTCCAGGATCACGGCCGCCGCCATGCTGTCCATGCGCTCGGCGTCGCGCCGCCTGGCTCGCCCCTGGCCGCGGCGCTCGGCAAATCCGCGTGCCGCCTGCTGGGAGCTCATTCGCTCATCGTGGAGTTCAAGCAAAAGGTCGGGCGCCAGTTCCGCCAGGCTTGCGGCGAAACAACGAATCTCGCGGCTCATCGGCGTCTCTTCACCGTCTGCCGACAGCGGCAGCCCGACCACGACGCGCTCGGGTTTCCATTGCTCAATGACCGTCGCAAGTTCGGACAGCAGCGTCTCCCGGCGGCGATAGCGAATCGGCTCGAGGGGTCGGGCCGAACCGGTCAATCGATGGCCAATCGCCACGCCCGCCGTGCGCGTTCCGTAGTCGATCGCCAGCAGGGCGCCCGACTCAGGCATGGCCACCCGCTGGCTGCAGCCGGCCGACATCGATTCCGAGTCGCGAAACCGCGCCTTCCCAGCGCTGATCGACCGGCAGGTCGAATAGCAGCTCGGAGTCGGCCATCACGTGCAACCAGGCATTTTCCCGCATCTCGTCTTCGAGCTGGCCTGCACCCCAGCCCGCATAGCCAAGCGCGACCAGGAAGCGTTCCGGACCGTTTCCCGAAGCAATATCTTCGAGGATGTCGCGCGAGGTGGTGATGACGATTTCCGGACCGACCATCATGCTGGATTCATAGTGTCGGTCGGGACCGTGCAGAACGAAACCGCGCTCGCGATGGACCGGACCGCCATCGAACACCGGCAGATCATTCAGCGCGGCATCGGAACACTTCAGGCCCACCTGCGAGAGCAGGTCCCGCAGCGTGAACTCCGACGGCCGGTTGATTGTGATTCCCAGGGCGCCCTCCTCGTTGTGCTGGCAGAGCAGGGTCACGCCGCGACTGAAGTTGGGATCGTCCATGCCCGGCATGGCAATCAGAAACTGTCTTTCCAGGTAACTCATGCCATGATTCTAGCAGGCGCGCTGCCTCAGCCCTGACTTAGACCCCCGGAACTGCTGAACTGCCAGGTCCTGGTGATGGTCAGGATGTCGACCTGGTCCGTGATCTCCTCGGGCAGCGCTGCGAACGGGGCGGACAGGCGGACGATCTTCACCGCCGCCTCGTCGAGCACCGCGTGGCCGGACGAGCGCAGTACGCGAACCTGGTCGATTCCGCCATCGGGCAGGATATCGACGCTGAGCACCAGACTGCCCTCGATGTTGCGACGGCGGGCGGCTTCCGGATAGTTCATGTTGCCGATCCGCTCGACCTTGGCGATCCATGCGCTCATGTAGCTGGCGTAAAGATGCTCGCGCGTGCTGGCCGAAATGAATTTCCTCCTCGGCTGCCGGCGAAAGTCCTCGCTTGGGCGAATCCGCTCGGGGGTCAGGCGGGCGGCGGCCAGGGATTGTTCGACCAGCTCCCGTGGATCGGGCGCATCGGCATCGGTTCGCTCGCTCGGCTCGGTTTCGACCATGAGCGGATCGACAGACTCGTCGACGCCGACCAGATCATCCGGCAACGGATCCGACGATCCGGCTTCGGCCAGCGGTTGGGGCGTGTCCGGTTCCGGCGCGGGCGCGGCCGCGACCGGCGGCTCCGGCGGGCGCCCGGGTTCCAGGCTTTCGCCGCCACCCAGCTGGCTGACCTGGGCCAGGAAATCGGCCTCTTCGGGGACCTCTTCGGTGGCCCAGTCGACCAGCACCACATCCAGGCTCGGGAAATCGCGCTCGGCCCGAAAGGTCTCGAAATCGAAATGGACCAGGCCGATGATCGCCACGTGCAGACCGACCGCCAGGGCCAGCGCCATGGCCAGGGACTCGGTTCGACCCTGGTTCGGGTTCGCGGCTGTCGCGGTCACGGGTCCATCGCGTCGAACAACCGGCCGGCCAGGTTGAGGCCGAACTGGGCATCGAGCTCGCGTATGCAGGTCGGACTGGTCACGTTGATTTCGGTCAGGCGATCACCGATGACATCCAGACCGGCCAGGTAGATTCCGTTTTCCATCAGCACCGGCCCGAGCGCCTCGGCAATCGCACGATCGCTGGCGCTGAGCGGCCGTCCCTCGCCGCGGCCGCCGCGGGCCAGGTTGCCTCGGAAGTCCTGGCCCCCGGGAATCCGCGCCAGCACGTGGTCGGCCGGCTCACCCCCGATAACCAGGATTCGCTTGTCGCCCTCGCTGATTGCCGGCAGGAATTCCTGGACCATCGCAGGACGCAATTCTCCGCCGGTCAATGCTTCGAACATGCTGTTGAGGTTGGGGTCGTCGTCGCGGGCCAGGAAAATGCCGCGCCCGCCCATGCCGTCGAGCGGCTTGAGAACGGCCTGGCGATGCTCGACGATGAACCGACGCAACTGGTCATGACTGGCGCTGACCAGCGTCGCAGGCATCAGGTGCGGGAAACGCGCGATGGCGAGTTTCTCGTTGAAATCACGCAGCGCCCGGGGCCGATTGACCACCAGCGCACCGGCGGACTCGGCCTGCTCGAGCAGGTAGGTGGCGTGCAGATAGTCCGGATCGACCGGCGGGTCGGCGCGCATGAGCACCAGGTCGTCGGGTCCGAATTCATGCCGAACGGTCTCGCCGAGCTCGAACCAGCCGGCCGGATCGTCCCTGACTTTCAGGGGGCGCATGACGGCACCGGCTCGTTGTCCTTGCAGAAACAGATTCCTCTCCCCGAGATAGAACACCCGGTAGCCGCGGCGCTGCCCTTCGAGCAAAAGCGCAAACGAGGTGTCCTTGACGATATTGATGCGCTCGATATCGTCCATCACCATGATCAGATGCTTTCTTTGCACGCTGCGTCTCCGTATGCCGCTCGAATCGAACCCTGCCAGACAGGGCCTCGATCCAAAGAAACCTTATTCAAGACAGGGCCATAGACGGTATTGTTCCACCAGATTGGCAAACCGGGCCGAGATCGTCTACTCTACGCACTAGTTTACAAGGGGGATGGCTTGACGATTACCATAGCGGCTTATGAGCGAACATGACAGCCCCAGTAATGGCCAGAACGCCAGCCCATTGGCCGGCCTGAAAATCCTGCTGATCGACGACAGCCGGACCATCCGGCGGTCTGCGGAGACCATGCTGACCCGGGAGGGTTGCGAGGTCATCACCGCGACCGACGGTTTCGAGGCGCTTGCCCTCATCCATCGCCACGAACCGGATCTCATTTTCGTCGACATCATGATGCCGCGCCTTGACGGCTACCAGACCTGCGCCATCATCAAGAACAACGCGCGCTTTCGGCGAGTGCCCGTGATCATGCTGACCAGCAAGGATGGCCTGTTCGACAAGGCTCGCGGACGAATCGTCGGTTCGGATCACTACCTGACCAAGCCTTTCACGCGCGATGAACTGCTCGGTGCGGTAAGGGATCAGCTGAACGCGTCAGCCGCTGCCTGAACAGCGGCCACGGGCGGCACTGGCTTTCTCCGGGACTTCGCCGATGGAACAATCTGCAGACACGCACTCGAAAGCCAAGCCCGGGCCCGGCGATCTGTTTGCACGTCTTGTCGACTATGAGCGCCGCAGCCTGGCCCATGATGCGGGCGAAGCCCAGCGCCAGCAGAAGATCAGCAACTGGTCGGGAATCTGCTTTCGCGTGCGCGACCATCATCTGGCCTGTCCCATCGACCGCATCGAGGAAGTCATCGCTCCGCCCCCGTGCACGTCCATTCCGGGAACTCGCGAATGGCTGCTCGGGATCGCCAACGTCCGCGGCAACCTGGTCCCGATCTCCGACTTCGGCTGGTTCCTGTTCGGCGAACCGACCGTCACCAACCCACGGTCGCGGCTGATCCTGACGCGGTTCCAGGCGCGCCTGGCCGGACTGATCGTCGACGAGGTTCTGGGCCAGCGACATTTTCACACCGACGATCTGCAGCCCGACGCGCAGTGGCAGGACACGGCGCTGTCCGGCCTGGTCCACCGCTCCTTCCCGGCCGGAGACAGCCGCTGGGGGGTTCTTGAACTCGAGCAACTGGAACAGCGCAAGGATTTCATGAACGGCGCCCGGGAGGACTGGTGAACCCGCAATCCATGAACGTCAGAACCTACGAGGAAAAACAATGAGCCGTGCCGCAAGCAAGGGAGCCTCACAGAAGCTGTCGACGGGCCAGGGACTGCTGTTCGTTCTGCTGGCCGCGCTGCTGGCGGCAGCGTCCTGGAATTTCTACCTGCTCAACGAGCGCACCCGTCAGGAGACGGAATACCTGGCCCTGACCACCGCCATCCAGGTCCGGGCGCAGCAGCTGGCCCGGACGGCCAGCGAAGCCGCCCAGGGCGATGTGGACGCCCTGAGCGATCTGGCCGGCCTGCGCGCCGAAATCGATCAGGCCGTGACCACGCTGCGCCAGGGCGACCCGCGCCTGGCGCTTCCGCCCTCGCCGGCGGCGGTCAACGCTTCGCTGGCCACTCTGGAAGACACCTGGCGGAGAATCAATGGCGACTCCGGTCAGCTCATCGAGCGCGCGGACCTGCTGCTTTCTCTGGCCGACGCCGCGGCCGACTTTGCCGCGGCCGTGCCCCAACTGCAGGCCGCCACCGACCAGGTTGTCCAGCGCCTGATCGTCACGCGCGCCCAGCCGGCCCAGATTTACGTGGCCAGCCGCCAGCTTGCGCTGGCCGATCGCATGCTGCGTGAAGTGGGCAATATCGTCGCCGGAGGCACCGGCGCAATCACCGCATCCGATGCCTTCAATCGTGATGCCAACCTGTTTGGACGGGTGTTGCAGGGTCTGCTCGACGGCGCCGACGACATCGGGGTCGAACCGGTCACGGACGCCGAAGCGCTGGAAACGCTCCGGTCGGTGAACAGTCTTTTCGACGCGGTCGCCGAGGAGGTGGATACCATTCTCACGGCTTCGACCGACCTGTTCGAAGTGCGTCAGTCCGCCGACGAAATCGGTTTCGATGCTCAAGACCTGACCGGCCAGGCCGCCGTACTGGCCGAGGATTATCGTGACCTCGGGGAGGCCAGGCTCTGGCCTTCGCTGACCGCCGGCATTGCGCTGGCCGCCGCTACTTTGCTGATGCTGTTCTCGCTCGGTCTGGGCGCGTATCGGAATCAGCGTCGCAATGCACGACTGACCGCCGAGATCAACCAGCGCAACCAGGAAGCCATCCTGCGACTGCTCGACGAAATGAGCTCGCTTGCCGACGGCGACCTGACCGTCGAGGCCACCGTCACCGAAGACGTGACCGGGGCCATTGCCGACTCGGTCAACTATGCGGTCGAGGCGCTGCGCGATCTGGTCGCCGGCGTCAACAGCACGGCCCGCCAGGTGGCGGCACAGGCCCAGGAGACGCGCGCGACCACGATCCAGCTCGCCGAAGCCAGCGAACACCAGGCCCGGGAAATCGGCAAGGCGACCGACAACATCAACGACATGGCCCACTCCTTCGATGACATGGCCGGCCGTTCCAACGAGTCCGCCGAAGTCGCCCAGAGCTCGGTCGAAATCGCCAACCGTGGTGCCGACATGGTCCGTCAGACCATCGCCGGCATGGACAACATTCGCAACCAGATCCAGGAAACCTCGAAGCGCATCAAGCGACTGGGCGAATCCTCCCAGGAAATCGGCGATATCGTCGAGCTGATCAACGGCCTTTCCGAGCAGACCAACGTGCTCGCGCTGAACGCTGCCATCCAGGCCGCATCCGCCGGTGGGGCCGGACGCGGTTTCGCCGTGGTCGCCGACGAAGTGCAGCGTCTGGCAGAACGAGCCACGGACGCCACCCGCCGCATCGAGGCACTGGTCCAGACCATCCAGTCAGACACCTCGGAAGCCGTCAACTCGATGGAAGAAACCACCTCCCAGGTCGTCTCCGGGGCGCGGCTGGCCGAGGATGCAGGCGAAGCGCTGGAATCCATCGAAAGGGTATCCAATGATCTCGCCGGCCTGATTCAGAACATCTCGCACCAGGCCCAGGGAGAATCGCGCAATGCAACCCGCATTGCAGAGATGATGAACGGCATTCGCGATATTTCGGTGCAGACCAGCGAGGGCACCGGTCAGACCGCAGCTTCCGTAGCCAACCTGGCCGAATTGGTGCGCGAACTGCGCGAGTCAGTGGCCGACTTCAAGCTGCCCGAGGATGACGACGCGTGACAAGACCGGGCCGCATCAAGGTCGCCTGGATCCCGAGCGGGGCCGAACCATGAGCCATTCTCCGCTGAGTCGTGAATCGCTGGAGTGGACCCGTCCGATGCTCGAAGAGTTGTGCGTGGAAGTGCGCAATTCACTGGAGTCCTGGGCGGACGAGAGCACCGATGATCGCGAGAAGCTTCTCGCGCAAGCCACCGAAGCCTGTGAAAAAGTTCACCGCAGCCTGTCGGTCCTCAACTTCGAAAGCGGCGACCTCATGGCGCGGGCGATGCGCGACGCGCTTATCAGCTTGAACGATGAAGACACGGACACCCGGCAGGCCGTGCAGACCGTTCTTGAAGCAACGGCGATTCTGCCGGACTACCTGGACTACGTCGAGGCCAGCGGCAGCGATCAGGTCGGCGTCATTCTGCCGGTGATCAATGATCTGCGGGTCACCGCGGGCCAGCCTGCCCTCGACAAGGCCGATTTCTTTCCGGTGCCGCTCGCTGGCGTGCGTCCGCCGGCCGACCAGGCCGACGGCTCGGCCAGCTTTCCCGAACTGCGGCGCCAGTTCCAGATGGCCTTGCGAAATTACCTGACCGAGGACTGCGACGCCGTCCTGTTCGGTGCGGTGGTCGAGGCACTGCTGCGAATTCGCAACCATCCGTTGCTGCCCAATGGCTTGCGCAGACTGGCCTGGGCACTGGCCGGGCTGGCCCAGCTGATCGAGTCGGGGCAAGTCGCGTTTTCGGCCGACATCTCGCGCCATTTTTCCCGGCTCGACACCCTGCTCAAGGAAGTCTGTGGCGAAACCGACGAACTGGCAATCGGCAGCCGCGCAGACAGTGCGGTCCGGGCAGTTCTGTTTCAGGTCGCCTCGACGGAGGCGGATTCACCCGTCACGCGAGAACTGGCCGCCGCCTTCGACTTCGACAGAGCGCTGTCGGAACCCGAACTGGAAGCCAGCGTGTTCCTGGCCGGGCGCAGTCGCGATCTGATTCGCGCCGTCACGCAAGCCGCCCAGGAGGACCTGGCGCGGATCAAGGAGGTGCTCGGCTCCCAGCTTGAAAGCGATCGCGACCCGGACGTGCTGGAACACCAGACCGACCTGCTTGAGTCGGTCGGCGAAAGTCTCGCCATGATCGGCCTGGACGCACTCGGCAAGCGCATCGTGCAACAGGCCAGGCGGTTGTCGTCGGTCGGCAGCGACGTGGACGACCCAACGCTGCTCGAAGTCGCGCGCGAGTTGCTGGTGGTCGAGTCCAGTCTCTCCGAAGGCTTCTCGGCAGCCGCCCGGGTGGCGGTCCAGGAAGAAAGCGATTCGGGTCCCGCGGCCACCCTGCTGCCCGCGTCCGAACTCCAGCGCATCGTGCGGCATCTGATCCGTGAGAGCATCGAGGATCTCGCCCATGCCCGGCACCTGCTGGACGGCCTGGCCCGGGGCAAGGCCGAAGGCGACGCCGCCGCCGAGGCCAGCGCCATCCTGCGACGGATTGCCGGTGCGATTCATCTGGCCGGCCTGGAGGAACCGGGCCGGATGCTCGACGCCACGAACAGCCTCGTCCGCGACCAGTTCGTCACCGATGCTGCCGCTCCCGTACCGGAAGCCCTGAACGCGCTGGCCGAAGCACTCACGGTCATCGAGTTTCACCTTGAGGCCATCGGCACCTCCGGCACGCAGCGAACCGAAGCCCCATTCGCCGCTGCCCGGCGTCGACTTCAAGCACTCGGCTACTGGCCGGAAACGCCGCCGGAGTCCGACATGCAGTTCGGCCCGACCGCCGAGCCCGAACTGGAGCCCGAACTGGAGCCCGAACTGGAGCCCGAACTGGAGCCCGAACTGGAGCCCGAACTGGAGCCCGAACTGGAGCCCGAACTGGAGCCCGAACTGGAG
>JAWLFD010000047.1:0-12146 GCA_041685745.1 Wenzhouxiangella sp. | reverse complement strand
TCCCGAGGCCTGCTCGATCTTCATCCTGCCGCCGTCGATGGCCGCGCTGGCCGAACGCTTGCGCAGCCGCGGCTCGGATGCCGAGGACGTGATCCGGCGCCGCCTGGGCGAGGCGCGCAGAGAGATCGAGGCCTGCCGGGATTTCTCCTGGATGGTCGTCAACGACGATTTCGACGCCGCCCTGGACGAACTGATCGCCATTGTTTCGGCCTGGCCGCAGCGCAGATCGCGCCAGAACGCGCATGTTCAAAGCCTATTGGATGAAGCGGCCGGCGGCATTACAATAGACGGCTATCCGTAAGAGAAAGAGCCGGTCATGGCACGAGTTACCGTAGAAGACTGCATCGACGCAGTACCCAATCGCTTCGAGCTGGTGGTCACGGCCGCCCAGCGCGCCCGGATGATCGCCAACGGCGCCGATCCGCTGGTCGAAGAGGCGTCCGACAAGCCCACCGTCATCGCCCTGCGCGAGATCGCCGACGGCGTGGTCGACGACGACAATATCGGAGAGTTGCAGGCCGACCTGGACGCCCGCCTGGCGGCCATGCAGGCCGAGGTTCCGCCGCCGCCGGAAGACGACGACGACTGATCCCCGGTTGCCTGCCTGATGCTGCCGGGGCCGGTCCGCGAACTCAGGGATCTGCTCAATACCTATCTTGAGCCGGAGCAGGTCGCGATGGTCCTGCGCGCCTACGAGATCGGCGCCAGCGCTCACGAAGGCCAGACCCGCCGCTCGGGCGAGCCCTACATCCTGCATCCGGTTGCCGTGGCCCGCATCCTGGCCGGAATGCGCATGGACCACCAGACCATCGCCGCGGCCATCCTCCACGACACCATCGAAGACACCCCGGTAGAGCGCGACGACCTGGTGCGCGAGTTCGGCGCGGACGTGGCCAAGCTGGTCGACGGGGTCACCAAGCTCGACAAGATGAAGTTCCGCACCCGGCTCGAGGCCGACGCGGAAAGCTTCCGCAAGCTGCTGCTGGCCATGAGTCGCGACCTGCGGGTGATCTTCATCAAGCTCGCCGACCGCACCCACAACATGCGCACCATCGGCGCCATGTCGGCCACCGCCCGCCACCGCATCTCGCGCGAGACCCTGCAGATCTACGCACCGATCGCCGACCGGCTGGGCATGAACGTGCTCAAGGAAGAGCTCGAGGAACTCGGTTTCGCCAACCTCTATCCCAACCGTCACCGGGTCATCGAGCGGCGGGTGGCCAAGCTGGCCGGCAACCGCCAGGAGGTGATCGACTCGATCACTTCCGCGCTCAAGAAGCGCCTGGGCGAGGCCGGGATTCCGTGCCGGATCGAGGGCCGAACCAAGACCCCGTACAGCATCTACTGCAAGATGCGCGACAAGAACGTGCCCTATGAACGGGTGATGGATGTCTATGCCTTCCGCATCGTCACCCATTCCGAGCCCCACTGCTACCAGGCCCTGGGCGTGGCCCACGCGCTCTACAAGCCCAAGCCCGGCAGCTTCAAGGACTACATCGCGCTGCCCAAGGCCAACGGTTACCAGTCGCTGCACACGGTGCTCAACTCCTCGTTCGGGGTGCCGGTGGAAATCCAGATCCGGACCGAGGAGATGGACCTGGTGGCCGAAAAGGGCGCGGCGGCCCACTGGTTGTACAAGGCTTCGCCGGATCGCTCGACCGCGGTGCGCGCGCGCGAGTGGCTGCTCAAGCTGGTCGAGACCCAGTCGCGCGCACCCGACGCCAACGACTTCATGAGCTCGGCCAAGGCCGAACTGTTCCCCGACGAGATCTTCGTGTTCACCCCGCGCGGCAAGATCATCGACTTGAAGGCCGAATCCTGCGCGCTCGATTTCGCCTACGCCATCCACACCGACGTCGGCAACCAGGCCGTGGGCGCGCGCATCGACGGCATCGCCCTGCCCCTCAACACCCGGCTGGAAAACGGCCAGACCATCGAGATCATCACCCGGCAAGGGGCCAAGCCGCAGCCGGAGTGGCTGGAGTTCGTGGTCACCTCCAAGGCCCGCACGGCCATCCGCGGGCACATGAAGAATCTCGAGCAGGCCGATTCGGTGGCGATCGGCGATCGGCTGCTAGACCAGGCCCTGGGTCGGCGCGGCTACTCGCTGGAAACCATCTCCCAGCGGCGCCTGGAGCGCTACCTGAAAAAGTCCGGGCTGGAACGGCTCGAGGACCTGCTGGTGCGCATCGCCCGCGGCGATCTGCTGGCCCGGGCGGTGGCCGGAAAACTGCTGCCGCTGACCCAGCGCCACCGCAAGGACCCCGACGGCGACCAGGCCAGCCTGACCATCGGCGGCGACGAGGGCAGCGCGGTGATCTACGCTTCGTGCTGCCATCCGATTCCCGGCGACCCGATCATGGGCTATCTCTCGCCGGGCAAGGGCGTGGTGATCCATCGCCAGCGCTGTCCGAACGTGGTCGAACTGGAAAAGAACTACGCCGACCGTTGCCTGGACGTGACCTGGGAGCCCTTGATCCACGGACATTTCTCGGTCGCGCTGAACCTGATCACCGTCAACGGTCCCGGGGTGCTGGCCTCGATATCCGCGGCCCTGGGCCAGATCGGTGCCAATATCGAGCTGGTCGACCAGAGCCACTCCACCCGCGATACGGCCGTGCTGCGCTTTGTCCTGAGCGTGACCGGTCGCGACCAGCTTGCCCGGGTCATGCGCCGGCTTCGCCGCAACCCCAACGTCATGAGGATCAGCCGTGATCTTGCCTGAGACAGACCGAACGTGACCCGCCGTACCCGGATCGTCGCCACCCTGGGCCCGGCCACCGATGACCCGGATGTGCTCGAACGCCTGATCGAGGCCGGCTGCGACGTGGTCCGGGTCAATTTCTCGCACGGCGATCCCGAAACCCACGCCCGCCGCATCCGCATGGTGCGCGCGGCCGCCCGCGAGCTCGACACCGACGTGGCCGTGATGGCCGACCTGTCGGGCCCGAAGATCCGCATCGATCGCTTTCGCGAAGGCGCGGTCGAACTCGAGGTCGGGCAGCGCTTCTCTCTGTACGCCCGTCTCGACCCGCCGCCGGGCGACGAGACCGGCGTCGGGGTCGGCTACCTCGGCCTGGTAGACGACGTGAAGCCGGGCAGCGAACTGCTGCTCGATGATGGCCTGATGGCCCTGCGCGTCGAGCGGGTCGACGGCGATGCCATCGAGTGTACGGTGCTGACCGCCGGCAGGCTGTCGGATCGCAAGGGTCTGAATCTGCGCGGCGGCGGGCTGTCCGTACCCGGCCTGGACGAGGGCGACAAGGCCGATATCGAAAGGGCGGCGGAATGGCAGGTGGATTACCTGGCGGTGTCGTTTCCGCGCAATGCGGCCGACATCGAGCAGGCCCGCGACCTGCTGCTGCGCGCCGGCGGCCAGGCCGGCCTGGTCGCCAAGATCGAGCGCACCGAGGCGATCGAGAACCTGGAGGCCATCATCGAGGCGTCCGACGCGGTGCTGGTCGCGCGCGGCGACCTGGGGGTGGAGATCGACGAGGCCGAGCTGCCCGGGCTGCAAAAGCGCATCATCGCCGCCGCCCTGGACCAGAACCGCGCGGTGATCACCGCAACCCAGATGATGCAGTCCATGGTCGAAAGCCCGATTCCGACCCGGGCCGAGGTGCTCGACGTGGCCAACGCGGTCATCGACGGCACCGATGCGGTCATGCTGTCGGCCGAAACCGCGGTGGGGCGTCATCCGGTCAAGGTGATCGAGGCGATGGGCCGCATCTGCGAGGGCGCCGAACGCCACGTCCAGGCCCATGTGCCCGCCCGGCGCCTCAACGTGCGCGCCGAGCGAATCGACCAGGCCATCGCCATGGCGGCGATGATGACGGCCAACAATCTGCCGGTGCGCGCCATCGTTGCCCTGACCGATTCCGGCTCGACCGCGCAGTGGCTCAGCCGCGTTCGCTCGCCGGCACCGATCATCGCGCTCAGCCCCAACCGGGCTTCGCTGCGGCGCATGCGCCTGTTTCAGCACGTGCACCCGCTGTTTTTCGCCCATCAATCCGACGAACCGCAGGCCGACCAGATTCAGCGCGCGCTCGACCAGGTCTGCCGGCACGGGTTCGCCGCCGCCGGGGACCGGGTACTGTTGACCCACGGCGATACCCAGGGGCAGCCGGGCGGGACCAACACCTTCAAGATTCTCACGATCTGATCCGGAGCCGATTTCGGCGTGCGTATAATCGATCTGTTGCCGGTCCGGTCCCGGCTTGGGGACAACGGGGATTTTTGAGCGACTGAAGTTGGCTAACCACTGGGGGGTGGACGCAGCGTGCAGCAGTTGGCGCGACAGACAGGACCCCGAGAGGGGGGAAGGTGAGCCGGCCGCGCAGCGGCGGGATACGCTACCGTCGCTACCTGGCGGCCTGGCTGGTCGTGATCGCCGTTGGTGCGTTGGTCCTGTCCCAGTTGCACCGTCAGCACCAGGCCAACATCGACAATCTGCTCGACCACAGCCTGGCCGCACAGCGGTCGAGTTGGCAAGCGGTGCAGGCGCAGCACAAAAACAGCGTTTCGACCTACTTCGAGCAGTACGTGCAGCAGCCGGAAACGCTGGCCTTGCTGCGGGAGGCCCAGCAGGCGCAGACCCGAGACGCCGGTCGTGCCGGCTTGCTTGCCCTGTTGGAGCCGGCTTACCGCAAGATGATCGCGCGCGGAATCAGCCTGTTCCATTTTCATCTGCCCGACGGCGAAAGCCTGCTGCGGCTGCATGACCCGGCGCGCTTCGGCGACAGCCTGATCGCCGAGCGCCCATCCGTCCGTCTGGCCAACACCGCGCTCGAGCCCGTCGAGGGCTTCGAGTCCGGCCGTACGGTGTCCGGATACCGCAGGGTCTTTCCGGTCATTGACGACGCCGGGAACCACCTGGGCAGCGTGGAGTTCGGCATTGAGGTGCCGGTCCTGCTGGCTGAGCTGGAGCGGGTGGCCCCGGGGCGGATGTTTCAAGTGCTGCTGGATTCGGCGCTCGAAGCGCAGACGCCCCTGGAGGGGCGGGTCGGGCGCTACCTGGCGTGGCCGGGATCGGACCGGTTCCTGGTCGAGCAGCCAGGCGGCGAAGAGTTACAGGCCGGCGATGCTCGGAGCGGGGCCGCGCTCGAACGGTTGAATCGCATGATCGGCGGGACCCCGGACCTGCGCGGCGTGGTTGAAGAACGCGCGCCGGCGGCGTTCAGGCTGTTGATCGACGGGGTCGATTTCGTCGTCAACCAGGAGCCGCTGGTGGGTCCGGGCGGGGCCACGGTCGGGCTCTTGATGTCCTATGCCCCGGAGACGGCGCTGAGCCGGATGGACAGCGCATTCAGGGCCAACGTCATGCTGGCCGGCCTGGCGATCCTGCTGCTCGGTCTCGGGTCGCATTACCTGATCCGGGTTGCCTCGGAGAAGTTTGCCGAGCGCGAGCGGTTGCGGCTGATCACGCGCTCGCTCGGCCAGGGCATGTACGCGCTCGACGCCCAGGGCGTGATCACCGAGGTCAACCCCAGAGCGTGCAAGTTGCTGGGCTTTGAACCGTCAGAACTGGTCGGACAGAAAGCGCATCGCTTGTTTCATGCCCACCTGGGCGGGCCTCGCGACGACGGACTGTCGTGCCCGATTCTCTCGGCGACCGCCCGTGGCGAGCGCTTTACCGGCGAGCAGCGCTTTCGCCGTCGCGACGGTCTTGCCCTGGAGGTTTCGGTCACCAGCGTCCCGCTGAGCGAACAGGAAGGCTCGGTGACCCTGTTCGACGACATCACTCGGCAAAAGGAAAACGAGCACAAGCTGCACCATATCGCCCACTACGACGCGCTCACCGGGCTGCCCAACCGCGTGCTGTTGGCCGATCGCCTGAATCTCGCCATGGCCCGGGCCCGGCGGACCCGCAATCCGCTGGCGCTGGCCTTCATCGACCTGGACGGCTTCAAGGCCGTCAACGACAACCATGGACATGACGCCGGCGACCGCCTGCTGGTTCGGCTGGCTCGACGCATGCACAACTGCCTGCGCGAAACCGATACCGTCGCCCGGCTCGGTGGCGACGAGTTCGCCGTGGTGCTGACCGACATGGCCGACCTGGCGGCCTATGCCAAGCTGCTGGACCGCCTGCTGGTCGCTCTGGCCGCGCCGGAGATGATCGAAGGAAAACAGGTGCAGGTGTCGGCCAGCATCGGGGTGAGTCTTTACCCGCAGTCGGCCGAAATCGACGCCGACCAGCTGCTCCGCCAGGCCGACCAGGCGATGTATGAGGCCAAGCTGGCCGGAAAGAATCGCTATCGCCTGTTCGACGTCGCCCGCGACAGCGATCTGCGCGGTCGCCATGAGCACGTCGAACAGGTGCGCTGGGGCATGGAGCACAACGAGCTGGTGCTCTATTTTCAGCCCAAGGTCAACATGCGAAGCGGCGAGGTGATCGGCGCAGAAGCCCTGATCCGCTGGCAGCATCCGCAGCGCGGCCTGCTGTCGCCGGCCGCGTTTCTGCCCTTGATCAGCCGCCACAGCCTGGAAGTCGATCTGGGTCGCTGGGTGCTGCGCCGCACCCTGCACCACATGAGCGCATGGCAACGCAAGGGGCTGAAGTTGCCGATCAGCGTCAACATCGCCGGTGACCATATCCAGCACCCGGACTTCGTGGCGGAACTCGAGCGCCTGCTGCGCGGATACCCGGAACTGGATCCGGCCGACCTGCAGCTGGAAGTGGTGGAAAGCACCGCGCTCGAAGACGTCGGCGAGGTGTCCGAAGTCATCGCCGGCTGCGCCGAGCTGGGGGTGGAGGTGGCACTGGATGATTTCGGCACCGGCTATTCCTCGCTGACCTACCTCAAGCGCTTGCCGGTCCGCGTGCTCAAGATGGATCAGAGTTTCGTGCGCGACATGCTCAACGATCCGGACGACCTGGCGATCCTCGACGGGGTGCTCAACCTGGCCCGGGCTTTCGGCCTGCACACGATCGCCGAAGGGGTTTCGAGTCTGCAGCACGGTCGGGTGCTGCTGCAGCTCGGTTGCGAAGCCGCCCAGGGTTTTGCAATCGCCCGCCCGATGCCGGCCAGCGGCGTTCCGGGCTGGATCGATCGCTGGCGGCTGCCCGCGGACTGGTCTCAGGTGGGGCAGTTGGACGGTGACGGCCTGGAGCTGCTGTATGCCGAAGTCGAGCTGCGCGCCTGGGTGCGAAACCTGACCGGGTTCCTGAAGGGCGTGGTCGCGATGCCGCCGCCGCTGGACCCTGCCGAGTCGCGCCTGGGCCGGGTGCTGCGGTCCAACCCGCTCGTGCGGCGGGCGCAGGCGGGCGGCGAGCGGTTGCTGGCCAGTCACGAAGGAATGTACAAGCTTGCCGCCGACATGATCCGGGTGCGCAAGGAACGCGACGTCCACGCCGCGCTGGCCCGGCTGCCCGAGCTGGAGGCCATCCGCGAAGAACTGCTCATCCAGCTCCAGCGCCTGACCGTTTCGGCCGGTGCAAAGCTTTCCTGAATAAAGCCTCGAAAGCGCTGTGCCTGCCGGGCCGGCTGGCTACAATAGCCGGACAATTCAAGCGCATTTTTTTCATTGCAGTCAGGAGCGGACATGACCGATCGATACGAACAGCTGGTTGAAATCGCCCAGGCCCTGGTGGCCCCGGGCAAGGGAATTCTCGCCATCGATGAATCCGGTGGCACGATCAAGAAGCGATTCGACAGCGTCGGGGTCGAAAGCACCGAGGCCAACCGCCTTGACTACCGCGCCATGATGCTGAGCACCGAAGGGCTGGGAGAGCACATCTCCGGCGCCATCCTGTTCGACGAGACCATCCGCCAGAAGCTGTCCGACGGCACCTCGCTGGTTCGGATGATGGAGCAGGCCGGCATCCTGCCCGGCATCAAGGTCGACCGCGGCGCCAAGGCGCTGGCCGGGTTCGAGGACGAGAAGGTCACCGAGGGCCTGGACGGTCTGCGCGAGCGCCTGGCCGAGTACGCCGAACTGGGCGCGAAGTTCGCCAAGTGGCGGGCGGTCATCACCATCGGCGAAGACATTCCCTCGCGTGCCTGCATCGACGCCAACGCCCATGCCCTGGCGCGCTATGCCGCCCTGTGCCAGGAAGCCGGCATCGTGCCCATCGTCGAGCCGGAAGTGCTGATGGACGGTGACCACGACCTCGATACCTCGTTCGACGTCACCGAGGCCACGCTCAAGGCCCTGTTCGCGCAACTGTACGAACAAAACGTCATGCTCGAGGGCCTGGTGCTCAAGGCGTCCATGGTGATTTCGGGCAGCGAGGCCGATGATCGCGCCGGGGTCGAGGAAGTGGCCGAGGCCACGGTCGACTGCCTGCTCAACGCGGTGCCGGCCGCCACCGCCGGCGTGGTGTTCCTGTCCGGCGGCCAGGGCGACGTCGAAGCGACCTGCCATCTCGACGCCATGAACAAGATGGGCGACATGCCGTGGCCGCTGAGCTTTTCCTACGGACGCGCGCTGCAGGCCGAGTGCCTCAAGACCTGGGCTGCCGATCCGAAGGGCAATCGAGAGCAGGCCCAGCAGATCCTCCTGCATCGCGCCCGCATGAACGGCCTGGCCGCTCTCGGCGAGTGGAGCGAGGAAGAAGAAGAGAACTGATGCCCGACAGAGACAAGTTCACCGAACAGGCGCTCGACTATCACCGCTACCCGGTGCCGGGCAAGATCAAGGTCACTCCGACCAAGGCGCTGACCACCGCCAAGGACCTGGCGCTGGCCTATTCGCCCGGTGTGGCGGCGGCCTCCGAAGCGATTCACGCCGATCCCGAAACCGCGCGCGAATTCACCGCCAGGGGCAACCTGGTGGCGGTCATCTCCAACGGCACCGCGGTGCTGGGGCTGGGCAACATCGGCCCGCTGGCGGCCAAGCCGGTGATGGAAGGCAAGGGGGTGCTGTTCAAGAAGTTCGCCGACATCGATGTGTTCGACATCGAGATCAACGAGCCCGACCCGGACAAGCTCATCGACATCATCGCCAGCCTCGAGCCGACCTTCGGCGGCGTCAACCTCGAAGACATCAAGGCGCCCGAGTGCTTCCACGTCGAAGAAGAACTCAAGCGGCGGATGAACATCCCGGTCTTCCACGACGACCAGCACGGCACCGCCATCATCACCGCCGCGGCGATGATCAACGGCCTGGAACTGGCCGGCAAGAAGATCGACGAGATCCGCCTGGTGGCTTCCGGCGCCGGCGCGGCCGGCATGGCCTGCCTCGACTTGCTGGTGACCATGGGTCTCAAGCGCGAGCACGTCATCGTCTGCGACCGCGAGGGCGTGGTCTACACCGGCCGCGACGCCGACATGGACTCGCGCAAGTCCCAGTACGCGGTCGACACCTCCGCGCGCACCCTGGGCGAGGCCATCGACGGCGCCGACGTCTTCCTCGGCGTATCCGCACCCGGCGTGCTGACCCTGGACATGGTCCGGCGCATGGCCGACCGGCCGATCATTCTGGCCCTGGCCAACCCGGTACCCGAGATCATGCCCGACCTGGCCCGCGAAGCCCGGCCCGATGCGCTGATCGCCACCGGCCGGTCGGACTTTCCCAACCAGGTCAACAACGTTCTGTGCTTTCCCTACATCTTCCGCGGTGCGCTGGACGTGGGCGCCACCGCGATCAACGACGAGATGAAGATGGCCTGCGTGCACGCGATCGCGGAACTGGCGCGGATGGAATCGTCCGACGTCTCGGCGGCGGCTTACGGCGGCGAGGCGCCGCGCTTCGGCCCCGACTACCTGATTCCGCAGCCGTTCGATCCGCGCCTGCTGGTCCAGCTGGCCCCGGCGGTGGCCCAGGCGGCGATGGATTCGGGCGCGGCGACCCGTCCGATCGATCTGGACGACTATCGCGAGCGTCTGAGCCAGTACGTGTTCCGCACGGGCCTGCTGATGAAGCCGGTGTTCGACTCCGCCCGTCGCGATCCCAAGCGGGTGGTGTTCGCCGAGGGCGAGGAAGAAACGGTCTTGCGTTCGGTCCAGTCGATCATCGATGACGGCCTGGCCCGCCCGATCCTGATCGGCCGGCCCTCGGTGGTCGACATGCGCATCGAGCGGGCGGGCCTGCGGATTCGCGCCGACAAGGACTTCGAGGTGGTCAACCCGGAATCCGATCCGCGCTTCAAGGAATACTGGCAGACCTTCTACGAGATCACAAAACGCCGTGGCGTGACGCCGGACTCGGCCAAGGCAATCGTGCGCACCCGGACCACGGTGATCGCGGCGCTGATGGTCCACCGCGGCGAGGCCGACGCGCTGATCTGCGGCGTGGTCGGGCGCTACCAGAAAAAGCTGCGCTACGTCACCGAGGTGCTCGGCATGGCGCCGGGCTACAAGACCCTGGGCGCGCTGTCGGTGGTGACCAACGACACCGGCGTGTGGTTTGTCTGCGATACCCACGTCAACCCCGATCCGGACATCGAGCAGCTCACCGAGCTGACCCTGATGGCGGCCGAGAAGATCCGCATGTTCGGGATCACGCCGAAGGTGGCGCTGGTCTCGCATTCGACCTTCGGCTCGCATGCCGATCCGCAGGCGGCCAAGATGCGGCGCGTGCGCGAGCGGCTGTGCGAGCTGGCGCCGGAGCTGGAAGTCGAGGGCGAGATGCCGGCCGACGTGGCGATGATCCCCGAGATTCGCGAACGGATCTTCCCCGACTCGCGCCTGAAGGGACAGCCCAACCTGTTGATCATGCCCGACCAGGACTCGGCCCACATCGCCTTCCATTTCGCCCGCGTGGTCGGGCGGGCGGTCAGCATCGAGCCGATCCTCATGGGCGTGGGCCGCCCGGCCCACGTGCTCACGCCCTCGGCCAGCGTGCGACGGGTGGTCAACATGACCGCGATTGCAGTGGTCGAGGCCCAGCAATTCGAGAGTCGCCGCGCAGCGGCCGACGCCGATTGAAGACATCGCAAGGAGCGTTTCAGTGACGGATTCGGACTACACCCCGCCGCGCGTCTGGCAACAGGATGGCGCAAGCGGCGGCAAGTTCGCCAACATCAACCGGCCCGTGGCCGGGCCGACCCATGAGCAGGATTTGCCGGTCGGCGAGCACCCGCACCAGCTCTACTCGCTGGCCACGCCCAACGGGGTCAAGGTCACCGTGCTGTTCGAGGAGTTGCTGGCCGCCGGCCATGCGGATGCCGAATACGACGCCTGGCTGATCCGCATCGGCGAGGGCGACCAGTTCGGTTCGGGGTTTGTCGAGATCAACCCCAATTCCAAGATTCCGGCCCTGGTCGACCGCAGCGTCGAGCCCGCCCAGCGGGTGTTCGAGTCCGGATCCATCCTGCTCTATCTGGCCGAGAAGTTCGGCGCCTTCCTGCCTGCAGAACGCGCGGCGCGCACCGAGTGTTTCAACTGGCTGTTCTGGCAGATGGGCTCGGCTCCCTACCTGGGCGGCGGCTTCGGTCATTTCTACGCCTACGCGCCGGTCAAGATCAAGTACTGCATCGACCGCTTCGCCATGGAGGCCAAGCGCCAGCTCGACGTGCTCGACCGCCAGTTGTCGGCCAGGGCCTATATCGCCGGCGACGACTACACCATCGCCGATATCGCGATCTGGCCCTGGTACGGCCAGCTGGCGCTGGGCCGGCTGTACGAGGCCGGCGAGTTTCTCCAGGTCGAGTCTTACGACAATGTCCAGCGCTGGGCGCGAGCCATCGACGCCCGCCCGGCGGTCCAGCGCGGGGTGATGGTCAACAAGCCCTTCGGCCCGCCCGAGACCCAGCTGCTAGAGCGCCACGACCCCGGCGACTTCGAATCGCGCACCCAGGACAAGCTCGAAAGCAGCGACCGCTGAAAGGTGGCGCTCTGAACCCACCCGGCCGGCCGGGTGGGGCGGCGAGTCAGCCGCGCGCCGCGAGCGCGGCCACCGCCGGCAGCTCCCGGCCTTCCACGTATTCCAGAAACGCCCCGCCGGCGGTCGAGATGTAGTCGATCCGATCGGCGATGCCGAACTTCTCGATCGCGGCGATGGTGTCGCCGCCGCCGGCCAGCGAAAAGCCTTCGCAGGCGGCCACCGCGTGGGCGATCGCACCGGTGCCGGAGCGGAAGTTCTCGAACTCGAACACGCCCACGGGGCCGTTCCAGATCACGGTGCCGGCCTTGCGGATGATGCCGGCCAGACGACCGGCGGTTTCCGGGCCGATGTCGAGAATCATCTCGTCGCTGTGGACC
>JAWLFD010000046.1:0-12174 GCA_041685745.1 Wenzhouxiangella sp. | reverse complement strand
CCCTGCCTGGCGTATTCGCGCAGATAAATCGCGGCCAGGACACCGAATGGCGTAACGAACACCGACATGATCAACACCATCGTCACGGTGCCGAATATCGCCGGGAAAATCCCGCCTTCGGTGTTGGCCTCGCGCGGAAAGCCGGTCAGGAAATCCTTGATCCTGTGGCCGTAGAAGGCCAGCTTGCCGGGCAGGCTCAAGGCGTTGTTGCGCGAGGCCATGACGATGTTCGACAGGTTGATGGGGACCTCGATGCCGGCCGCGGTCTCGGCGATCAGGACGTCCTGACGCGCCTGTTCCTGCAGTTCCTCGCGCTGGACGCGCAAAACCTCGTATTCGGCTTCCAGTTCCTGGCGCCGCTGGTCGATGACCCGCTGGATCGGTGCGCGCTCGGCGTGGGGGAGCTGGCGGTGATCCATCCTCCTTTCTTCCAGCCGCAGGCGCTCCAGTTCGCCGTTGATGCGCCCGATATCGTAGCGCTCGATCTGCTGAATCCGACCTTGCAGCTCGTTGGCGCGCGCGATCCGCTCCTGCAGCACCGGCCACAGCTCATCGCCGCCGGCGATCGGCACGCCGGCCTGTTCCAGCCGCAGCGGGTAGCCGTAGAAGTTCCCCCATTCCCGGCGCTCGACCATCATGGCGTCTTCGGGATAGCGGAAATCCGCCAGCGTCGATTCCAGGTACCAGACGAAATCGCGCCCGGTGATATCACGATTGCCCACCTTGAACAGGTAGCGCGTCACCAGGATCGCCTCGTCATCGATGATCTGGCCCGACTCGCGGATGCGATCGGCTGGCAGAGTCTCGGAGTTGGTGATGACTCCAAGCACCCGGACCCGCTCACCCTCGACCACAGCCGTGGTTTCGACGATCGGCGACGGCCAGAAGTGGCTGAAACCGCGCACCGCGATCAGCAGCAGCAGGCCGACGACCATGATCACCGAGATGCTCAGCGCGCCGCCAATCATCCAGATCCACGGATCGCCGGATTTGAACCAGTTACGCATGGCGATAACCCTTACAGATTGCTGTAGCGCGCGCGCAGGCGCTGGCGAACGATCTCCGCGATGGTGTTGACCACGAAGGTGATGGCAAACAGCACCAGCCCGGCCAGAAAGAGAATGCGGAAATGGGTCGAGCCCACCGCCGTTTCCGGCAATTCGACGGCGATATTGGCCGAAAGCGTGCGCATGCCTTCGAAAATGTTGAAGTTGAGCACCGGGCTGTTGCCCGTGGCCATGAGCACGATCATGGTCTCCCCGACCGCGCGCCCGAAGCCGATCATCACGGCCGAGAAAATGCCCGGGCTGGCGGTCAGCAGCACCACCATCGTCACCGTCTGCCAGGCCGTCGCGCCCAGCGCAAGCGAACCCTGGGTCAGGTGCCTGGGCACGGTAAAGACCGCATCCTCGGCGATCGAAAAAATCGTCGGGATGACCGCGAAACCCATGGCGATGCCGACCACCAGGGCATTGCGCTGGTCATAGGTGATCCCGATATCGGTAAACCACTGGCGCATCGAGCCGTCGAAAAACCAGATCTCGATGAGCGGCGAAAGGCTGACCATCAGCCAGGTCACGCCGACGATGACCGGCAGCAAAAAGACCGCCTCCCAGCCGGGCGGAACGCGATTGCGCACGTGCCGCGGCAATCGCGAGAACAGATAGGCCACCAGCAAGAAAGCCACCGGCAGGCCGACCAGCACGGTAAAGACCACCGGAATGTGGTTTTCGATGAACGGCGCCAGCCACAGCCCGGCCAGGAAACCGAGAATCACGGTGGGCAAGGCTTCCATCACCTCGATCGTGGGCTTGACGAAGCCGCGCAGGCGAGGCGACATGAAATACGCCGTGTAGATGGCCCCGGCAATGGCCAGCGGCATGGCGAACAGCATGGCGAAAAATGCCGCCTTGAGGGTGCCGATGGTCAGCGGGATCATCGAGTACTTGGGCTCGAAGGCGTCTGAACCCGAGGAGGCCTGCCAGACGTACTCCGGATCCGAGCGGCCTTCGTACCAGACCTTGCCCCACAAGGCCTTGAGCGAATACTCCGGATGTTCGTTCCAGACACTGAACCCGTGCATCCGACCCTGGTCGTCCTGGGCGATGACGTGGTTGTTGACCGGGGAGACGGCCACGGCAGTCAGCGGGCGGTCGCTGACCTGCTTCAGGTACAGCGTGCGCGCCGAGGTGCCGTAATGAATGCCGAGACCGCCGCTGTCGTCGACCGCCACGAAGCCCTTCCTGCTGTACTCCGGCTGGATCGCGGTGATCGCCCCGTCGTGGCGGGAAAACTCGCGGGCCTGCTCGAGGAAGAAGATGTTGTCGCCGGCATCTTCCGTCTCGTCGCGGACCAGGAACCACTGTGCAAGCCGGCCGGCAGACGTGCCGACGACAAAGGAAAACGTGCCGTTGAGAAACTGCATCGTCGTGATCTGTTCACCGGCCTCGGAGGCGATCTGGCGATCACGCAGCACGGCTTCGCCGGGCCTGGAGATGTCCCAGTAAATCAGGTTGCCCTGCTGGTCGGCCCCGATCAGATTCCACAGATTGGCGCTGAGCTGCAGGTGCTCGACCGGCTCGAGCAGGGTCGGCAGCTCGTAGGCCCGTCGCTCGATCTGCTGATCCCCGGTCATGAAATTGGTCTTGACCTGGTAGCGCACGAACAGCATGCGCCCATCGGCGGTCTGGGCGGCCACGCCAATGTCCTCGCGCGCTGCCTGGACGGTAATCGCGGTCAGCGCGACGCCGTCGTCGTCCACCACCACCGGCGCTTCACCGACCGGAAAAACCGGCGCCGGCGCAACGACCCGAACGCCCTCGGCGGGAAACTGAAGCTCGAACTCGTGATCGACGACGATGGCGGTGCCGTCGGACAGGCCGAAGACGGTGCGCCGGGATCTGGGCTCACCGTTGCCGAAGCTGGTCACGCTGACCCCGGGCGGAATGTTCAGGTCGATCTGTTCGAGCAAGGTCCCGGTATCGCGCTCGAAGTAATACAGGCGGCCCGAGGCGCCGTAGCGCATCACGATCTCGCCGTAGCGCTCCAGCCCCAGCAGCGGCGTTTCCTCGCTCACCCCGGCCGGCAGTTCGTAGGAATAAGCGGGCTCCAAGCTCGCCCCGCGCAGCAGCGGAACGACTTCGCTGAACAGGTAGACGAAAATCAGGGCCAGGGCGATGACCACGCCGCCGCCGCCGGCGCGCACCATCCACCGGGCTGCACCGTCGGCCAGATACCGACGCTGGCGGCGACGGGCCATGGCCTCCCGGGAAGGCAGGTAGGATGAGTCGCTCAAGGCTTCGGGCGTGCGGTTCACGGAGTGATTCATTGTCTGTCAGAAAGCTCGGAATGTCCAACCGCCCGACCCATTGCGCAACAGCCCCGGAAGGCCGGGGCTGTTGCTGACAGGCGGATTTGGCGCGAACTGTCGGAGCGGATCAGATCCCCAGTTCGTTCCGGATGCGTACCGCCACCGGGGCCGGCAGCGGGATATAGCCGTCGCGCACCACCACTTCCTGGCCCTGCCTGGACAGCACCATGCGGAAGAACTCCCGCTCCAGCGGCGTCAGGTCGCGATTCGGATTCTTGTTGACGTAGACGATCAGCATGCGCGCCAGCGGGTAATCGCCGGTGGCCGCGTTGGCGGCATTGGGCGCGTAGCAGGTATCTTCGCCCACCGGCGCCAGTTCGATGGCCTTGACCCCGGAGGTGATGTAGCCGATGCCCGAATAGCCGATACCGTTGAGCGATTCGGTCACCCCCTGGACGACCGAGGCCGAGCCGGGCTGTTCGTTGATGGACGGCTTGAAGTCACCGCCGCACAGGGCGTTGTCCTTGAAAAAGCCGTAGGTGCCCGAGACCGCGTTTCGGCTGTAGAGCGCGAAGTCGCGATTGGCCCAGGCGCCGGTCAGTCCGAGTTCACCCCAGCGGGTGATGTTGTCGGCTGCGCCGCAGCGACGGCCGACGGAAAAAACCGCATCGACCTGCTCGAGCGTCATGCATTCGATGGGATTGTCCTTGTTGACGTAGACGGCCAGGACGTCGATGGCGGTACCGACCATGGTCGGCGGATAACCGTGGCTGTCTTCGAAGGCCTGGATCTCGGACGAGCGCATCGGGCGGCTCATCGGGCCGAAATTGGCCGTGCCTTCGGTCAGCGCCGGCGGCGCGGTGGACGAACCGGCGCCCTGGATCTGGATATTCACGTTCGGATAATAATCCTGAAACTCCTCTGCCCACAGGGTCATGAGGTTGTTGAGCGTGTCCGAACCGATGGAGGTCAGGTTGCCGGAGATGCCGGAAACCGGCTCGTATTCGGGCAGATCGGGATCGACCTCGGCAAAGACCGAGCCGGCGGCCAGTACGGCGCCGATGGCTCCGGCGGTGCAGAGTTTTCCAAACATTTTTGGCTCCTATCGGAAAAGGTGACGGGTCGGCGAAAACAGTCGTTGGAGAAGCTTAGTGAACATCAATGACAGATTGATTACAGCCCGGACCCGTGCGTCAATGGGCCGAGCCTGAACTCAGCGCCAGCCGAGGTGCGGGCGCGACGACCACCCGTTCGGCGGGAAAACGACAGCGAAAGGTGCTTCCCTCTCCGGGCGTGGATTCGACCTCCAGTTTCGCACCATGACGCTGGAGCACGTGCTTGACGATCGCAAGGCCCAGCCCGGTGCCGCCCTTGCTGCGGCTTCGCGCGCTGTCGATGCGGTAGAAGCGCTGGGTAATGAACGGCAGGTGGCGTTCCTCGATTCCGATCCCGCCATCGGCGACTTCGAAAATCGCGCCGCCCGGCTCGTCGTGGTACCAGCTCACCTCGATTCGTCCCCCGGCCGGGGTGTAGCGGATCGCGTTGAGCACCAGGTTGGAAAAGGCGCTGTACAACTCGTTTTCGGCACCGAGCAGGCTGACCGGCTCGCAGCGGGTCAATTCGAGGTCGTGACCGATGTCGTCCTGCAGCCGCGAATCTTCGACGATGCGCCGAATCATCCCGGCAACCGACACCGACTCCTCGCCAGCCTGCTCGTCCTCGGTTTCCAGGCGGGAAAGCTCCAGCAGATCCTCGACCAGAGACGTCATGCGCCGAGTCTGGCGCTGCATTTCCTGCAGCGGTTCCCGCCATTCATCGGTCAGCGGGCCGTCTTCGGCCAGGCTTTCGAGGTAGCCCGAAAGCACCGTCAGCGGCGAGCGCAGCTCGTGCGAAGCGTTGGCCACGAAGTCCCGGCGCATCGCCTGGAGGCCGAGAATCTTGGTGACATCGCGAAACAGGGCGAGATACTGGTTGGAACCGTAAGGGATCAGCCGCACCGAAAGGCTGCGGGTTTCGTCGGCCGGTGAGCGAATGATGACCGGGTCGTCGTATGCCCTGGCCTCCAGGTAGCCAGCCAGGCTGGGGCTTCGCACCAGGTTGACCAGGGACTGACCCAGATCACGCTTGGAAGACAGGCACAACATTCGTTCTGCCGCGCTGTTGAACCAGAGCATGCGGTGCTCGCCGTCGAGCACCAGCGAGCCGTCGGGCATGGCCGCCGTCGACTCCCTGAATTCCCGGATGACCTTGGCCAGACGCTTCTTGCGCTTGTAGTAGCGCTTTTGCAGGCGAAAATAATCGTCGAACACCTCGCCCCAGATACCCCAGGATTCCGGCGGATTGCGCTGCCGGCCGCTGCCCAGCCAGCGCTCGAGCTTGCGTAGCTGGACAAAGTGCCGCCCCAGCAGCGCCAGCAGCGCCGCGCTCAGCCACCAGCCCGCCCCACCGACCAACAGGCCGCCTGCCAGCGCCACCGCCAGCAGGCCGGCCAGGTAATAACCCTCGGCAAGCCAGGCCTTGCGCATCAGCCGCCGACCCTGACGAAAAAATGGTAGGCGGCCCGGCTCATCAGGCGCGGACCCTGGTCGAGAACCGGTAGCCGGCGCCGCGCACGGTCTGGACGAAACGATCCTTGCGGTAGGGCTTGAGCACCTTGCGCAGGCGCAGGATGTGGACATCCACGGTGCGCTCTTCGACATACACGCCGCCGCCCCAGACGTGATCGAGCAGCTGGGCGCGCGAGTAGACCCGGTCGGGGTGCGACATGAAGAATTTCAGCAGGCGATATTCGGTCGGGCCCAGATCCAGCGGTTCGTTGTCGGCGAACACGCGGTGGCTGGCGACATTGAGCACCAGACCGTCGGCGCTGACCTCGTCGTCGCCGTCGGCCGGCGAGGCTCGCCGCATCACGGCGCGAATCCGCGCAATCAGCTCGCGCGCGGCGAACGGCTTGGTGATGTAGTCGTCCGCGCCGCTGTCGAAACCGCGAATCTTGTCGTCTTCCATGCTGCGCGCGGTCAGCATGATCACCGGCAAATCCCGGGTCAGTTCGTCGCGGCGCAGGGCGCGGGCGAACTCGGGCCCGCTCATGTCGGGCAGCATCCAGTCGAGCAGGACCAGGTCCGGACGCTGATCGGCCAGGGCGACCCGGGCCGACTGGCAGTCGCCGGCCTCGATCGTTTCGAACCCGGCGCGCGAGAGGTTGAAGGCCACCATGCGGCGAATGGCTTCGTCATCTTCGACCAGCAGTATGCGCTGCATGGCGTTTCCTTGTTTGGCAGACTTCCTCATCGGCTATTGCATCAACTGAATATGACAGCTCAATGAAGCGTCCCCCGTTCAGCCGCGATACCGCGCCAGCGCCGCTTCGAGCGCGCCCTCTATGGCGCCGCGCAGAAAGTCCGGGGCCAGCACCTCGACATCGTCCCCGTAGCGCAGGATCTCCATCTGCAGTTCCCGGTCCTGGCCGAACGGCACCTGCAGTTCGTAGCTGCCGTCGCTGTGCCAGTTCCCGAGCTGGTCGGGGTGCCACATTTCCTCGGCTGCCCAGCGCGCGGCCTCGGGGCTGAAGCGCAACACCGCCCTGTGCTCGGCCGGACCGGAAAAGATGCCGAAGGCGGCGTCGAGCTGGCGGCCGATCAGATCGGCGTCGACCTCGCGCGCCGCTTCGTCCAGGCGCTGCAGGGAGCGAATGCGCTCCAGCGAAAAACTGCGCAGACCCTCGGCGCGGTGGCACCAGGCATCCAGGTACCAGCGGTCGCGGTAGCTGGTCAGGCGCTGGGGCGAAACCTCGCGCGCGCTGACGTCATCGCGCCGACGGCCGTGGTACTCGATGCGCAGGCGCTGGCGTCCGAACAACCCGCTGAGGACGTCTTCGAACAGCGCCCCGGGCACCGGTCGGCCTGCATCCTTGCGGATATGGATGCGCTCGGGCTGGGCGGAAAAGTCCAGGCCCTGCTGATCCAGCAGCTGGTTGATCCGCTCCTGCACCCCCAGCAGCTCACCCTCCAGCAGGCCCGGCTGGACGTTGGCCAGGACGTGCCGCGCGATCAGCAGCGCCTGCAGCTCGTCCGGGCTGATCCACAGCCCCGGCAGCTCGAAATGACCCGCCAGGCTTCGATCATAGAAGAATCCGCGTCCGTCCTCGTCCTGCTCGAGCGGCGCACCCAGGCGATCGCGCAACTCGGCGATCAGCCGATACAGGGTCGCCTGGCTGCAGCCAAGCTCTTCCATCAGCGCCTGGCGCGAAACCGGCGTGCGCCGCTGGCGCAGGATGTCGTGGAGATGATAGAGGCGCTCGCGACGCGACATCCGCTCGTCAGCCGCCGCTGTCCAGGCAAGCCTTGCAGCGCCCGTAAATCTCCAGCACCTGGTGGCGGGCGCTGAAACCGTGATCGCGGGCGGCGTCGTCCAGGGCCTGGATCAGGCTGTGGTCGTGCACTTCGGTGACGGTCTGGCAGCGCTCGCAGATCAAAAACTGGCCCTGGTGCTGATGGTCGGGATGAATGCAGCTGACGAACGCATTGAGCGTTTCCAGGCGATGGATGAAGTGGTTTTCCAGCAGGAAATCCAGCGCCCGGTAGACCGTCGGCGGCGCCGCGCCCGGGCGCTCGCGCTTGAGCTCGTCGAGCAGATCGTAGGCCTTGACCGGCCCCTCGGCGGCCAGGATCATTTCCAGCACCCGGCGCCGCGTTGCGGTCAAGCGCAGCCCCTGCGCCCGGCACTGGCGCTCGACCTGCCCAATCACCTTGCTGGCGTCCATGACTCCGAGTGTAGCAGGCCTCGCCGCCGCTTCAGGCATTGGCCGCGCGCTCGGCAATCCAGGCCAGCGCCCGCTCGATCCGCGCCAGCGTTCGATCGCGCCCGACCAGCCACAGCGTTTGATCAATGCCCGGCGACTGGCCGTGGCCCATCAGCGCGACCCGCAAGGGCATGCCGATCTTGCCGAAACCGATCTCCAGCGCATCGGCGGTTTCCTGAACCGCCGCCTGGAGGTGCTCCGGCGACCATTCCGGCAAGGCCTCCAGACGCAGCAGCAGCGCGCGCAGCGGCTCGGCCGCCACCGGCCGGAGATGTTTCTTCGCCGCCGCGGCGTCAAAGGCCTCGAAGTCGCCATAGAAGGCCCGACTTTGCTCGACCAGCTCGACGACGGTGTCGAAACGATCGGCCTGGACGCTGAGCAGGTCGGCCAACGGCGGGCCGGCGGCCGAATTGAGGCCCGCGCGCTCCATGTGCCAGGCCAGCTCGGCCAGGACCTGGTCGCGCTCGCCTTCGCGCAGGTAATGCTGATTGAGCCACTTGAGCTTTTCGGTATCGAAACGCGAGGCCTTGCGATTGACGTCCTCGATGCGAAACAGGTCGATCAGCTCCCGGCGCGAGAACACTTCCTGATCGCCGTGCGACCAGCCCAGTCGGGCCAGGTAGTTGACCATGGCGTCGGGCAGATATCCCTGCTCCCGCCAGGCCATGACGCCGACGGCGCCGTGGCGCTTGGACAGGCGTTGACCGTCGTCGCCGAGGATCATCGGCACGTGGGCGAACGCCGGCGGTTCGGCGCCCAGAGCCCGGTACAGGTTGATCTGGCGCGGCGTGTTGTTGATGTGGTCGTCGCCGCGAACGACCAGGTTGATCTGCATGTCCAGATCGTCGACCACCACGGCAAAATTGTAGGTCGGCGTGCCGTCGCCGCGGGCGATGACCAGGTCGTCGAGTTCTTCGTTGGCGATGTCGATTGGCCCGCGTATCCGGTCCTCGAACGCCACCGTGCCCTGGTCGGGGTTGCGGAAGCGGATCACCGGCTCGATGCCTTCCGGAACGTCCATTCGGTCACGGCAGCGGCCGTCGTAGCGGGGTTTCTCACCCGCCGCCATGGCAGCGGCACGCAGGCCGTCCAGCCGCTCGCGCGAGCAGTAACAGCGGTAGGCCAGGCCGGAGCCGAGCAGCTGATCGATCACTTCCCGGTAACGATCCAGGCGCTGGCTCTGGTAGTAAGGACCCTCGTCGTAGTCCAGTCCGAGCCAGTCCATGCCGTCGAGAATGGCCTGCACCGAGGTTTCCGTCGATCGCTCGCGGTCGGTGTCTTCGATACGCAGGATGAACGCACCCCCGGTCGACCGTGCGGCAAGCAGGCAGAACAGCGCGGTGCGCGCGCCGCCGATATGAAGAAAACCCGTCGGCGAGGGCGCAAAACGGGTGCGGATGGGAGCCGAAGCGTCGATCATCGATTTTGACTTGTCCGGAAAAAAATCCCTTTATTTTAGCGTATTGTCATCACAGCGAAAATCGGCTGGATCGGCTATAACGTCGACTCCAGGCCGTGGGGGCACATCGCCGTCGCGGACCGCCGGGACCTTGTCAACACCACCGCCAAGCGCATGCCGTCAGATTCACTAGCCCATCGCCCGCCCGACGCCGTTGCCGTTGCCACACACCGGCGATGGCGCCCGCGCTGGCCCGGCCCCGGACGGCTGCTCCTCGGGCTGGCCATCCTGATGTTCGGCGTGTCCGGCGGCAACGGCATGAACTTCGTCGAGCAGGTCCAGGCGCGCGGCACCCTGATCATGCTGACCCTCAACGGCGCAAGCACCTACTACATCGGCGCCGACGGAGAAACCGGCTTCGAATACGATCTGGCCCAGCATTTCGCCGAGCGCATCGGCGTGCCGCTGGAGACCATTCCGGTCGACGCCATCGGCAGCCTGATCCCGGCCCTGGAATCCGGCCGCGGGGACTTCATCGCCGCCAACTTGAGCCGCACCCCGGCGCGAATGGGCACCCTGCGTTTCGGGCCGGCCTACGAGGAAGTCCGCCCGGTGGTGGTCTACCGGCGCGGCAGCCGACGTCCGGCCGATCTCGACGACCTGAGCAGCGGCGAACTGGTGATCCCCAGCGGCACCGTGTACGCGCAGTGGCTGACGCGACATTACCCGGAGGTGAACTGGCGGGAGGACCCGGACGCCAGCGTGGAGGACCTGCTCGATGCGGTCAGCAGCGAAACCATCCCCTACACGATCCTCGATTCCAACGTCTTCGAACTGAACCGTCGGTTTTTTCCGGCGGTGCGCAAAGCCTTCGAGCTGCCGCTCTCCCAGGAACTGGCCTGGGCGACCCGGCGCCGGGACGACGATACCCTCGCCCAGCAGATGCGCGAGTTCTTCCACCAGGCCGATCGCGACGGCGTGTTGGCCGACGTGCGCCAACGCCATTACGATCACCTCGACACCTACGAGCCGGTCGGCACTTTCACCTTCATGCGCCAGGTGCGTGACCGCCTGCCGGAACTGCGTCCCTGGTTCGAGGAGGCTGCCGCCGAGACCGGCCTGGACTGGCGGCTGCTGGCTGCCGTGGGCTACCAGGAATCCCACTGGGACCCGCTGGCGGTCTCGCGAACCGGCGTCCGCGGCGTGATGATGCTGACCCGGCGCACGGCGCAGCAACTGGGCGTGGAAGATCGCCTGGACCCGGCCCAGAGCATCCACGGCGGCGCCCGCTACCTTGTCACCATGATCGATCGGGTGCCCGAGCGCATCGACTACCCCGACCGACTCTGGCTGGCCCTGGCCGCCTACAACATCGGTTACGGCCATCTCGAGGATGCGCGCGTACTGACCCAGCGCCAGGGCGGCGATCCGGATCGCTGGCTGGACGTGCGCGAGCATCTGCCGCTGCTGACCCAGGAGCGCTGGCACCGTCAGACCCGGTTCGGCTACGCCCGCGGCTACGAGCCGGTGCACTTCGTGGAAAACGTGCGCACCTTCTTCGAGATCCTGTCGTGGATGGAAGGACGCGAACACCCGCTGCTGGCCGACGCCGGGCCCGGCAACGACGAGGAACGATGATCGATCCCGACCCGGCTCAGTCCCGATCCAGATCGAGCCACAGGCACTGGCCGGCCGCGGCCGCGATCGAGGCCAGCCGCTGCTGGTGGGCCGCAAGGTCTTCGGCGCTGGGCCGGACGGCCACCAGGCCAGAGCAATCGACCTCGACCAGTTCCTGGCCGGCCATGTCCAGCGAATTCCCGGCCAGCTCCAGCCCCAGCGCCACCTGGCCGCCGGTCATGGCCAGGTAGACCTCGGCCAGCAGTTCGGCATCGAGCAGCGCGCCGTGCAGGTCGCGGCGCGCGTTGTCGATTTCGTAGCGCTTGCACAGCGCATCCAGGCTGACCCGCTGCCCCGGATGCAGCTCGCGCGCCAGCACGACGGTATCGAGCACCGAGGCGACCTGCTCGACCCGCAGCGGTTCGCTGCTGCCCAGCCGGGCCAGTTCGGCGTTCAGGAAGCCGACGTCGAACGGTGCGTTGTGAATGATCAACTCGGCGTCCCGGATGAAATCCAGGAAATCCTCGGCAATGTCGCCGAAGCGCGGCTTGTCGGCCAGGAAATCGTCGGTGATGCCGTGCACGTGCAGCGCACCGCTTTCGACCGCCCGCTCGGGGTTGAGATAGACGTGATAGTGGCGTTCGGTGATCCGCCGATCGTGGAGTTCCAGGCAGCCGATCTCGATGATGCGGTGGCCGTCGGCGTGCTCGAGTCCGGTGGTTTCGGTGTCCAGAACGATTTGACGCAACTTCGTGCTCCTTGGTCGATGAATCAGCGCCCCGGCGCGACGCGCCGTGCGGCTTCGCTGGCCAGCTGGTCCGCGCGCTCGTTTTCCGGGTGTCCGCTATGGCCTTTCACCCAGGCCCATTGCACCTGGTGCCGGGCAACGGCCAGATCCAGACGCTGCCAGAGATCGACGTTCTTGACCGGCTTCTTCGCCGCGGTTTTCCAGCCGTTGCGTTTCCACTGCCGCATCCACTCGCTGATGCCCTTGCGCACGTACTGCGAGTCGGTCGTGACCAGGACTTCGCAGGGTCGCTTGAGCGC
>JAWLFD010000045.1:0-12176 GCA_041685745.1 Wenzhouxiangella sp. | reverse complement strand
CCAGACCCAGTTCTCGTCCTCGGCCTCGGCCAGCGCGTCGACGTCGATGATGGTGTCCCAGTCGGGCTGGTCGTTGCGGTAGTCCTCGCGCGAGGTCACCCGCCAGATGCCGCGCACGTGCTCGGCGTCGCGCCAGAAGTTGTAGATCCGCCCGCCGCGCAGCGAGGGATAGGCGATGCGGTCGTCGGCGGTCAGGATTTCCAGGTTGCGTTCGTGGATCGGCTCGAACAGCGGATGGGCCTCCAGGTAGGCGACCGAGCGCTCGTTCTGAGCCCGCGCCCAGTCCAGCGCCTGTTCGCTCTCGACCGCTTCCAGCCAGACGAAAGCGTCGTCGTCAGCACTCATGGTCACACTCGGCCAGCTCAGGGCCGCGGTCAGGATCAGCAGGATCGAAGTTTTCATTTCGGGTCGTCAAGTCCAATGGTTTTCCAAAAAAGGGGAGTCGGTCGTTCGGCCGATTCAGTCGAAGCGCAGATGCTTGACCGAGCGGCCCTCGTTGGCGATTTCCTTGAGCGAGTCGATGCCGATGGCGATCTGGCTGTCGACGAAGCGCTCGGTGATGATGCGGTCGGAGGCGTCGGTTTTCACCCCGTCGGGCACCATGGGCTGGTCCGAGACCAGCAGCAGCGCGCCGGTCGGGATCGAGTTGGCGAACCCGACGGTGAAGATGGTCGCGGTTTCCATGTCGATGGCCATGCAGCGGGTCCGGCGCAGGTACTTCTTGAACGCGCGGTCGTGCTCCCAGACCCGGCGGTTGGTGGTGTAGACCGTGCCGGTCCAGTAATCCTTGTCGTGGTCGCGGACCGTCGATGAGACCGCGCGCTGCAGGGTGAACGCCGGCAGCGACGGCACCTCGGGCGGGAAGTAGTCGGTCGAGGTGCCCTCGCCGCGGATGGCGGCGATCGGCAGGATCAGATCGCCGAGCTCGTTTTTCTTCTTCAGCCCGCCGCACTTGCCCAGAAACAGGCAGCCCCGCGGTTTGACCGCGCCGAGCAGGTCCATGATGGTGGCCGCGTTGGCGCTGCCCATGCCGAAATTGATCATCGAGATGTTTTCGCAGGTGGCGTTGCGCATGGCCTTGTCGCGCCCGCGCACTTCCACCCCCATCACGGCGGCGAATTTCTCGACGTAGTTGTCGAAGTTGGTCAGCAGGATGTACTTGCCGAAGTCTTCCACCGCGGTGCCGGTGTAGCGCGGCAGCCAGTTGTTGACGATGCTTTGCTTGTCATCCATTTCGTTGCTTCCGAATATTGTTGTTATCGATATCGCCGGGATTGTACCGTCGACGGCGTTACCGCGATGTTCGGCAAGCGACCGCCCCGACCTGATGACCGGCGGCGATCGCGGCGGTACACTTCGGGCTGGACTCTTGACGGTAGCCCCCGCATGCGCTGGATCGTGCACAAGTTCGGCGGCAGCAGCCTCGCCGATGCCCGCTGTATCGACCACGTCGCCGGCCTGGTGGCCGCCCGCGACGACGACGCCCAGGCGGTGGTGGTCTCGGCCATGGCCGGGGTGACCAACAGTCTGCTCGCCGCCGCGGCCGATGCGGCCCGCGCCGAGCCGCGCTGGAGCCGCGCGCTGGAGGCGCTGCGCCGGCAGCACCTGGAAACCGCCGGCGAACTGCTGGCCGAACACCCGGCGCTGCTGGAGGCGACCCGGGCCGCGCTGGAGGATCGTTTCGTCACCCTGCACCAGCTGCTGTCGAGCCTGGCGCTGATGGGATCGGCCCCGGTCGAGGCGCTGGAGCTGATCTCCGGCCACGGCGAGTTGCTGTCGGCGCTGCTGCTCAGCGCCCGGCTGCAGGCGATCGGCGAGGAAGCCGAGTTCGTCGACGCGCGCGACGTGCTCAGGACCCGACCCGCCGCGCTCATGGTCGCGGTCGACTGGGACGCCAGCCAGCGCCAGATGGACTCGATCCTGGCCGAGCGCCCGGCGCGGCGCTACGTGATCACCGGCTTTATCTGTCGGACCACCGAGGGCCGCATCTCCACCCTGGGGCGCAACGGCTCGGACTACTCGGGCAGCATCTTCGCGCGCCTGCTCGGGGCCGCCGAGGTCCATATCTGGACCAACGTCGACGGCCTGATGTCGGCCGACCCCACGGCCGTGCCCCAGGCCGAGCTGCTCGAGCACCTGTCCTATCGCGAGGCCTTCGAGCTGGCCTATTTCGGCGCCCGGGTGATCCATCCCCAGGCGCTCAGCCCGGCGCTGGCCTGCGACATCCCGGTGTTCATCCGCAACACCTTCAACCCCGACTGCCCCGGCACCCGGATCGACTCCGGCGGCCATCCGGGCATGCCGGTCAAGGGCATCTCCGGGATCGGCGAGATGAGCCTGATCAACATCGAGGGCGCCGGCATGATCGGCGTGCCGGGCACGGCCGAGCGGATCTTCAGCGCGCTGCACCGGGCCGAGGTCTCGGTGTCGATGATCTCGCAGGGGTCTTCGGAGCACTCGATCTGCGTCGTGGTCCCGGCCGATGCCGGCGAGCAGGCCCGCGCCATTCTCGAGGAAGTGTTCGAACGCGAGCTGCGCCACCAGCAGATCCACCGCATCGCGCTGGTCCCCGACATCCGCATCCTGGCGATCGTCGGCGAAGGCATGACCGGCACGCCGGGCGTGGCCGCGCGCCTGTTCACCAGCCTGGCCCGGGCCGGGATCAACGTCCGCGCGATCGCCCAGGGCGCCTCGGAGCGCAACATCTCGGTGGCGGTCGATGAAGTCGACGCCGAACGCGCGCTGCGCGCCATCCACGCCGGTTTCTACCTGTCCGACCAGACCCTGTCGGTGGGCCTGATCGGCCCCGGCCAGGTCGGCTCGGCGCTGGCCCGCCAGATCCTCGGCGCGACCGCGCGCCTGAAGCGCGAGGCCAACCTCGACCTGCGCCTGCGCGCGGTGGCCTCGTCGAGCCGCATGCGCCTGAGCCACGCCGGCCTGCGCCTGGAAGACCAGGACGACCCGCTGGGCGACGCCCACGAGGCCCTGGACCTGGACCGGCTGGCCGAGTTCATCGACGACGACCACCTGCCGCACGCGGTGATCATCGACTGCACCGCCAGCGACCGGGTCGCCGAGCGCTACCTGGACTGGCTCGAGCGCGGCATCCACGTCATCACCCCGAACAAGCACGCCGGCAGCGGCGACCCCGACCGCTACCGCCGCATCCGGCGACAGCTCGAACGCGGCAGCGCGCGCTGGCGCTACGAGGCCACGGTCGGCGCCGGCCTGCCGGTCATCCAGACCCTGCGCGACCTGATCGATACCGGCGATCACGTGATCCGCATCGACGGCATCTTCTCCGGCACCCTGGCCTACCTGTTCAACCGCTTCGAGCCGGGGATGTCGTTTGCCGCCCTGGTCCGCGAGGCGCGCGACGCCGGCTACACCGAACCCGACCCGCGCGACGATCTGTCGGGCACCGACGTGGCCCGCAAGCTGGTCATCCTGGCGCGCGAGATGGGCCTGGAGACCGGCCTGGACGACGTGACGGTGGAAAGCCTGGCGCCCGGCGAACTGGACCAGGCCGGCGTGGACGATTTCCTGGCCGGGCTGTCGGACTACGATTCGGCCATGACCGAACGGCTCGAGCAGGCGCAGTCGCAAAACCACGTGTTGCGCTACGTCGCCTCGCTCGACGACCAGGGGCGGGCCGAGGTCGCGCTGAAGTCGCTGCCGGCCGATCACCCGTTCGCCCACCTCGCCCTGACCGACAACGTGGTCGCCTTCCAGACCCGGCGCTACCGCGACAACCCGCTGATCGTGCAGGGCCCGGGGGCCGGGCCTGACGTGACCGCCGGCGGCGTGTTCGCCGACCTGCTGCGCGTCGCGGTCCACCTCGGGGCGCGCCTGTGAGCCACGCGCAAAGGGCATCGGCCTTCGCCCCGGCCAGCGTCGGCAACGCCGCGGTCGGCTTCGACCTGCTCGGCTTTGCCGTCGAGGGTCCGGGCGATACCGTCCACGCCTGCCGACGCGACCGCCCCGGCGTGGTCATCGACGCCATCCGCGGCACCGTGACCGACCTGCCGCGCGATCCCGAGCGCAACACCGCCGGGCGCGCGGTCCAGTCGCTGCTGGCCGCGCAGCGGGCCGACTTCGGCGTGCGCCTGGAAATCGACAAGGGCATCCCGCTGGGCTCCGGGCTGGGCGGTTCGGCCGCCTCGGCCACCGCCGCGCTGGTGGCGGTCAACGCCCTGCTCGACCGGCCGCTGGCCCAGTCCGAGCTGTATCGCCACGCCCTGGCCGGCGAAGCCGTGGCCTCGGGCTCGGCCCACGGCGACAACGTCGGGCCGCAGCTGCTCGGCGGGCTGGTGCTGGCCTCGCCGGAGCACCTGTTCCGCATCCCCCTGCCCCAGGGCCTGGTCGCCGTGGTCGTGCATCCGGCGCACGTGGTCGAGACCCGCGCCGCCCGCGAGGTCCTCCAGACCGGCTTCAGGATCGAGGAAATCGTCGTCCAGCAGACCCGGCTGGGGCTGTTCCTGGCCGGCTGCTACCGCGGCGACCTGGACCTGATCCGGGCCGGGCTGGCCGACGACCTGATCGAGCCGCGGCGGGCCGGCCTGATCCCCGGCTTCCACGCCGTCAAGCAGGCCGCGCTGGACCACGGCGCGCTGGGCGCGTCGATCTCAGGGGCCGGGCCGAGCGTGTTCGGCTGGTTCGGCGACCGCCGGGCCGCCGCAGGGGCCGGTGCGGCGATGATCTCGGCCTTCGAGCAGCACGGCCTGGCCGCCACCGCGCTGGTCTCGCCGCTGGACGCGCCCGGCGCCCGCCTGGTCGATGAGCACAGCACCGCATGCGCTACCTGAGCACCGCCGGCCGGACCGAGCCGGTCGACCTGGACACCGCGCTGCGCCGCGGCCTGGCGCCCGACGGCGGCCTGTACGTTCCCGAGCACCTGCCCGCGATCGCCGCATCCGAGCTCGCCGACAGCCGCAGCCTGGCCGAGACCGCCAACCGGGTGCTGGCGCCCTTCCTGGCCGGCAGCAGCCTGCGCGAATCGCTCGCCGACATCACCGCCGAGGCGCTGGACCTGCCGCTGCCGCTGGTCGAGTTCGAGCCGCAGCAAAGCTGGATGCTGGAGCTGTTCCACGGCCCCACGGCCGCGTTCAAGGATTTCGCCGCGCGCTTTCTGGCCGCGTGCATGGCGCGGCTGCGCGAGGCCCACGATCCGGTCCAGACCATCATGGTGGCGACCTCCGGGGATACCGGCGGCGCGGTCGCCGCGGCGTTTCATCGGCGGCCGGGCTTCCGGGTGGTGATCCTGTACCCCGAAGGCCGCGTTTCGGCCCGCCAGGCCCACCAGCTGGGCGCGTTCGGCGACAACATTCACACCTTCTCGGTGGCCGGGGATTTCGACGACTGCCAGCGCCTGGCCAAGCAGGCCCTGAACGACCGGCAGCTCAACCGGCAACTGCACCTGACCTCGGCCAACTCCATTTCCATCGGTCGGCTGCTGCCGCAGATCACCTACTACGCGCACGCCAGCGCGCAGCTGTTCGAGCGCACCGGCACGACCGCCGACGTGATCGTGCCCACCGGCAACCTCGGCAACGCCCTGGCCTGCGTGCTGGCCCGGCGCCTGGGCCTGCCGATCGGCCAGGTCGTGCTGGCGACCAACGCCAACCGCACCCTGTCGGACTACTTCGACGGCCAGGACTATCGCGGCCGACCGGGCCTGGCCACGCTGGCCAACGCCATGGACGTGGGCGACCCCAGCAACTTCGAGCGCCTGGCGTGGTTTTATCGGGATCAGGATCTGCGCAATTCCGACATCCGCGCCTTCAGCGTCAGCGACGAAGTCATCCGCCGGACCATTCGCGAGGTCGACCAGCGCTACCACATGGAAATCTGCCCGCACACGGCCTGCGCGGTCGAAGTGCTCCAGCAGCGCCGCCAAGGCGGCCACCGCCGCCCGCACCTGGTCGCCGCCACCGCCCATCCGGCCAAGTTCGACGAGGTGGTCGAACCGCTGCTGGGCCGAGCCGTCGCGCCGCCCCCGGCGCTGGCCGAGCTGCTGGCCCGCGACAGCCACGCCGAGCAACTGGCCGCCGATTTCAGCCGTCTGCGCCAGCGCCTGGGGCAGCTGATCTCAGACTGAGGCGCGCGCGTCCAGCGACTGCTCGATCCCGGCCAGGCAGGCCAGCAGGCGATCGCGAAGCGCGAACAGGCGCTCCCGGGTCACGCCCGGCCCCGGCGCAGACGAACCCGACCGGGCAGCGATCAGGGCGCAGCCGAGGCGATGGACCTCGTCGTGCAGATCGTTGAGCTCGCGCAGTTTGTCCGGCGGCAGGTCGAGCGAGTCATCGTGCTCGCGCAGCCAGAGCCCGAAGCCGCAGTCGGCGGTCTCCAGCGCGGGTGGACGCTGACCGGAATCGAGAAATTCGGCCACGGCCGCGATCCAGGAACGATGCTCGACCATGGCAAAGATCAGGCGCAGCTGGACGTCGCTTTTCGACGGCCGATCACACCACGAATCGCTGGGCCGCCAGGTCTCGATCCAGGCCGGCAGGTCGGCCGCCGGCATCGGCCGCGCGATCCCGTAGCCTTGACCGAGATCACAGCCGAGATCGAGCAGGACGTCGCCGTGGCGGACCGTTTCCACACCCTCGGCGATCGGCGCCCGGTCAAAGGCGCGCGCCAGACCCAGCACCCCGTTTAGGATGGCCAGGTCTTCCGGATCGTCGAGCATGTCGCGGACGAAGCTCTGATCGATCTTGAGCACCGCCGCCGGCAGGCATTTGAGGTAGCTCAGCGACGAATAGCCGGTGCCGAAATCATCCAGCGCGCACTTCACTCCCATGGCCTGGCACTGGTCGATGATGCTCGAGACCTTGTCCATGTCGGCCAGGGCGCTGGTCTCGAGCACCTCGATCTCGAACTGGCCGGGAGACACGGTCGAACAACGCGCCAGGGCCAGGCGCAGGCCGGCCACGAAGCCGTCCTGCTGCAGCTGGCGGGCAAACACGTTGACGCTGACGCTCAGCGCCAGCCCCTGCTCGTTCCAGCGCGCGACCTGGTCCAGGGCGCGATGGATCACCCACTCGCCCATGACCAGGGCCAGGTCGTCGTTTTCAACCAGCGGCAGGAACTGGCCGGGCGCGAGCAGGCCGCGTTCGGGGTGCTGCCAGCGGATCAGCGCCTCGGCGCCGAACACCTCGCCGGAGCGCATGTTGACCTTGGGCTGATAAAACAGCACGAACTCGTCGTCTTCCAGGCCCTGCCGAATGCGCCGCTGGCTCTCGTGCAGCCCGCGAGTGGCCACATCCTCTTCGCGATCGAAAAACTGGTACCGGCCCTTGCCGGCCAGCTTGGCCCGGTACATGGCCTGGTCGGCCTGGCGCATGAGCTGGTCGGCGTCGACCTCCTCGGGCTGCGGGTAGAAGGTCACGCCCAGGCTGGCCGAAGCCCGAAGCTCGTTGTCGCCGATGACGAACGGCTCGGTGATGCTTTCGAGCAGGCTTGCCAGCAGCGGCTCGGCCGCCGTGCGCTCGGCCACGTCGAGCAGGACGACCACCAGTTCGTCTCCGCCCAGGCGGGACACCGAATCGCCGCTGCGCAGCGCCCCCTGGAGCCGGTCGGCCAGCTGGCAGAGCAGCCGATCACCCATGTCGTGGCCGAAGGCTTCGTTGACCGCCTTGAAGCCGTCCAGGTCGAGGTAGATCACCGCCAGCCCGGAACCGTGCCGCTGCATCTGGAGCATGGAATGCTTGAGCCGCTCGGCCAGCAGATGGCGATTGGGCAAACCGGTCAGGGCATCGTAGTTGCTGGCGTACTCGATCTGGCGCTCGTGCTGCTTGATGTCGCTGATGTCGTTGACCAGGGCGACGTACTGCACCGTGCGACCCTGTTCATCGTGCACCGCGGTAATGGTCATCTGCTGCGGATAGAGTTCGCCGCTCTTGCGCCGATTCCAGATTTCGCCCGACCAGTAACCGTCGCGCTCCAGGCTTTGCCACATCTCGCGATAAAAGCTCGGGCCGTGGCGACCCGAGCGCAGGAAGCGCGGATTGCGTCCCAGCACTTCATCGTGGTCAAAGCCGGTGATCCGGCTGAACGCGGCGTTGACCTCGACGATGTCACCGGCCGCGTCGGTGATGATGACCCCTTCGCGAGCGTGGGTGAAGACCGTGGCCAGCTGCTCCAGGCGCTCGTTGCTGCGCGCCAGCGCTTCGGTCTTCTCGCGCAGATCCAGCTCGGCCTGCTTGCGCTCGGTGGTGATCTCGGTATAGACGATCAATCCGCCGATGGTGCCGTCGGCCTCGAACCAGGGTCGGCACTCCCAGCGCGTCCAGTCCATGCTGCCGTCCGGATAGACGAACGGATCATCTTCGGCCGACAGGACCTCGCCCCGCAGCACCCGGCGGTGCACCTCGCGCAGGTGCTGCGGCAGATCGGGAAAGACCTCGTAGTGATGCCTGCCGATGACGTCGCGCTCGCCGACCTTGAACGTGTCGAGATAGTTCTCGCTGACGTAGATGTAGTTCATGTCGCGATCGTGCACCGCCACGGCGTAGCGCGCGTGCTCGACGATGTAGCGCAGCAGGTGGCGCGAATGTTCGGCTTTCTGTTCGGCCTGCAGACGATCCGTCACGTCCATCAGCACGCCGTGGATGCCGGCGACCTTGCCGCGCCGGTCGCGGGTGAGCCAGGTGTGATCCTGGATCCAGATCCAGCGGCCGTCGCCGTGGCGCAGGCGATAGTTCTGCTCGTATTCGTCCGGGCCTTCGATCAGGTGACGTTCAACCTCGGCCACAATGCGCGGCAGGTCGTCGGGGTGAATCAGTTCGTCGTAGCGCACCTTGCCCGACCGAAGGCGATCCGGCTCGTAGCCGAGGATGGCGGCGCTCTCGCTGACATAGCTGACCGGCCAGCCCCGCTCGTTGCGCCAGGAAATCGCCGCGATCGGCGAGCGCTCGATGATGCGCTCCAGGCGCCTGAGCCGCAGCCGGCTCAGACTCAGCATCACCACCAGCACCAGCACCAGGGCAAGGATGGCCAGGCCCGTCAGGATTTCGAGCGGGTACTGGCGCCACAGATCGGCAAGGCTGACCTGTGATTCGGAATCGAACGGCGGTACGCGAAGATCGCGCAGCATGTCCTCGACGGCCCGGTAATCGACCGGGATGCGGAAGCCGCCGAAACCGACGGCCTCGAGCACTTCCGGGCGATCGGTCAAACCGAGGATCGCCACGGCAAGCCGGCGCGAAAGCTCCGGATCGATATGCGGCAGGGAAGCCAGCGGCCACTCCGGGTAAAGCCGGGTGGAGACTTCGAACGGCAAATCCGGCAGCGGCCGGGAATGGATGACGCGCAGGGCATCCGGTGCCACATCTCCCGACCGGATCAGCTCTTCGAGCCGGCCGGCGCGCACAAAGCCGGCATCGGCCTCACCGGCCAGCACCGCTTCGACGACGCGATCGTGCGGCGTCCCGACCCGCAGCAGGTTGCGCGCTTCGGGCACCGGCAAACCCGCCTGCAGGAGTTCATGCGCCTGCATTTGATAACCCGCCATGGACACCGGATCCACGACGGCAATTCGACGACCCGGCAGGTCTTCCAGCGCGCCGATCCCTGCATCGTCAGAACGCGCGACGATGGCGCCGCCGATCGCATCGAGATTCCGACCCCGGTAGCGGCTCACGCGCGTGGCCAGCGGTGCCGACAGGCCATGGCGGTGCTGCATCATGACGAAATGACCCGGGCTGGTCAGGACGAAGTCCAGCCGGCGGGCGGCCACCGCCTGATCCAGACCCTCCAGGTCGAAAACCTGGATCGCGACGTCGCGGCCTGCCAGCGCTTCTGCCAGCGCGCTCTCCAGCGGCGCCCATCGCGCCAGCGCCTCGGCCGGCGGACGCGGCGACAGAATGCCCAGGCGCACCGGTTCGGCGACCTGGGCCTGCGCGACCGACAGCATCAACAGACACCCGGCGCCGAACCCGGCGATGCGCCATGCAGGAGAGGCAAAGGCCCGGAAGCGCATGCGGAGAGGCATGGCTCAGCGGTCCAGCCGCGGCAAATAGCGCGTGCTGAGCAGGCGGCGCAAAAAACCGGGCCGGGGACCGGGCACGCGCATCGAACACTCCCCCAATCAAAGTCGGCCTCAAGTATACGCAACCGACGAACACGTCTCAATCAACGCCCGAAAGCGTCGACCTTCCTGCAAAATCAGCTCAGCCAGCGCAGCAGTTTCATCTTCAGCTCGCTGTACGGGGCGAAGCGCACCGGCGGTTCGGGCGTGCGCGCGCGCCGCATCACCGCCTTCAGATGGCTCAAGCGATCGAAACCGACCTTGCCGTGGTACTGGCCCATGCCGCTCATGCCGACCCCGCCGAAGGGCAGCTCGTGGACGGCCATGAACATGATCACGTCGTTGATGCACATGTTGCCCGCGCTGACCTGTGCCACGAAACGCTGCTCGGAGTCCCTGCTGCGGGTGAACAGGTAGGCCGCCAGCGGCTTGTCGCGCTCGAGGATGAAGGCAATCGCCGCGTCGAGATCGGCGACGGTGAGGACGGGCAGCACGGGCCCGAAGATTTCTTCGCGCATGACCGGCGCATCGGGGGCGACGTCGACCAGCACGGTCGGCTCGATGCGGTTGCGGGCCTGGTCGACCCCGCCGCCGATGACCACCTTGCCGTCGTCGAGCAGCCCACGCACGCGCTCGAAGTGGCGGGCGTTGATGATGTTGGCGTAGTCGGCGCTGCCCAGGCGATCCTCGCCGTACATCCTGTCCAGCTCGGCCTCGATGGCCGCGACCAGGTCGTCGCGCTGCTCGGGCGAGACGAGCACGTAGTCCGGCGCGATGCACGACTGGCCGGCGTTGATGCACTTGCCCCAGATCAGGCGGCGGGCGGCCAGCGCCAGGTCGGCGTCGCGGTCGATCACGCACGGGCTCTTGCCGCCCAACTCCAGGGTCACCGGGGTCAGGTGCTCGGAGGCTGCGCGCATGACGATCTTGCCCACCGCGGCACCGCCGGTATAGATGATGTGGTCGAAGCGCTGCTTCAACAGCTCGGTGGTCTCGTCGACCGCGCCCTCGACCACCTTGACCGCGCGCTGATCCAGGTACAGCGGGATCAGTTCGGCCATCAGGGCCGAGCTTTTCGGCGCGATCTCGGACGGCTTGACCACCACGCAGTTGCCGGCGGCGATGGCCGGCATCAGCGGGCCGAAGATCAGCTGGAAGGGGTAGTTCCAGGCGCCGAGGATGAGCGCCACGCCGAGCGGTTCGGGCTGGACCCAGCTGCGCCCGGGCTGGCCCACCGCCGGGGTCGAGACCTTGCGTGGCTTCGCCCAGCGCTTGAGGCGCTTGCGGGTATGGCGGATGCCGCTGAACAGCAGCGCCAGCTCGCCCAGCAGCACTTCCTGGGGCGGCTTGCCGAGGTCTTCGGCCAGGACCCGGCCGATGGCCTCCTCGTTGTCGCCGAGCAGCTTTTCCATCGCCTCGAGCTGGGCGTCGCGCCAGCCCAGGTCGCGGGTCAGGCCGGTGGCGAAGGTCTGGCGAAGCTCGGCGAGCATGGCCGGGTACTGTTCGGGTGCGATGGTCATGGGGGAATCCTTCCGGAGTCGTTGTTCAGGGTTCGGGGTCGCCAGCAGGCGGCTACAAGGTCGCGGCCAGGCGCGTGCCCTGCTCGATGGCGCGCTTGGCGTCGAGCTCGGCGGCCACGTCGGCGCCGCCGATCAGGTGGGTGCGGAGGCCCAGCGGCTCGAGCGCGCCGGCCAGCTCGCGGTTGGGCACCTGGCCGGCGCAGATGACGATGTTGTCGACCGCCAGACAGCGGGCTTCATCATTGATGCGAATATGCAGACCCTCGTCGTCGATGCGCTCGTAGCTCACCCCGGACAGCATCTGCACGCCGAAATGCTTGAGCGAGGTGCGGTGGATCCAGCCGGTGGTCTTGCCCAGGCCGGCGCCGGGCTTGGTGGTCTTGCGCTGCAGCAGGAAGACCTCGCGCGCCGGCGCCGGAAACGCCGGCACCTGGCCCTCGACGCCGCCGCGCCCCGCCAGCGCCATGTCCACGCCCCAGTGCTCGAAGAAGTCCTCGCGGCGCGGCTGGTCCGGGTCCGGCTCGGCCGGGACCTCGCCGTGGACCAGGAACTCGCTGACGTCGAAACCGATGCCGCCGGCGCCGATCACCGCGACCTTTTTGCCGACCGGCTTGCGGTGCAGCAGCACG
>JAWLFD010000044.1:0-12322 GCA_041685745.1 Wenzhouxiangella sp. | reverse complement strand
GTGCTGCACAATGTCGATGCGACCACCCGCAGCAAGCCCGAGGAAATCCGTTCAGCGCTGATCGATCAGCTCTCGGCGCCGGTGCGCTGGACCGCCACGGTTCAGGCCATGGTCGATCGCGGCGTCTCGGTGGTTGCCGAAGCCGGTCCGGGACGCGTGCTGTGCGGCCTTGGCAAGCGGACCGAGCGGGCACTCGACTGGCGGGCGCTGGAAGACCCGAAGACGCTTGCCGAGTTGGCCGGCAAGTTGGCAGAAGACGGAGGAAGGCGATGACGCTGGAGATGCGCGACAACGTGGTACTGGTCACCGGTGCCAGTCGCGGAATAGGACAGGCGGTGGCCCGTCGGCTTCGACAGGACGGGGCCACGGTGTACGGTACCGCCACGACTCGGGCCGGGGCGGATGCGGTGTCGGGTGATCTGGGCGAGGGGCGTGGAATGGTGCTCGACGTGACCGACGCGGCCACGATCGATCAGGCCCTGAACCGAATCGTGGAGCTCTCCGGTCCGGTCACGGTGCTGGTCAACAACGCCGCGATTACCCGCGATCAGCTGCTGATGCGGCTCAAGGACGAGGACTGGGACGCGGTACTGGAGGCCAACCTCAAGGGTGCGATGCGGATGACTCGGGCCTGCCTGCGCGGCATGCTCAAGGCACGAGCTGGTCGCATCATCGGCATTTCGTCGGTTGTCGGCTACGCCGGCAACCCGGGTCAGACCAGCTACGCCGCGGCCAAGGCGGGACTGGCCGGCTTTTCCCGCGCGCTCGCCCACGAGGTGGGCAGCCGCGGGATCACGGTCAATGTCGTCGCGCCCGGCTTCATCGACACCGACATGACGCGTGCGCTGACGGCGGAGCAGCGCGAGCGTCTACAGGGTACAATTCCCCTCGGTCATCTGGGTCGTCCCGAAGACGTTGCCGGTTGCGTTTCCTTCCTGGCCGGCCCGGACAGCGGATACATTACCGGCCAGACCGTTCACGTCAACGGCGGCATGTACATGACCTGACTCGGCAAGCGATGCGCGGGTCGATCGACAAGAGCAAGCAACACCGGATCAAAGCGTTGCCTTTCGGGGTAGCGGGATCCTGCAATAGTGACGCCGTCCGCGCCATGGTGCCGGCCGGCGTTGTGGTTGAGTGATTCTAGAGGACTACCAACATGAGCAGTATTGAAGATCGGGTCAAGAAAATCGTCATCGAACAGCTCGGCGTAAAGGAAGAGGAGGTCACCCCGAGTGCCTCGTTCGTCGACGACCTGGGAGCGGACTCGCTCGACACCGTCGAGCTGGTGATGGCCCTGGAAGAAGAGTTCGAGTGCGAGATTCCGGACGAAGAAGCCGAGAAGATCACCAGCGTGCAGCAGGCGATCGACTACATCGCCAACAACGTCGACAAATAGCCTGTCGAGGGTTGGTCATGAAGTCGGCCGGCGAGCAGGCGTTGGAGTACCCACCGGATGCGCGGTAATCGTCGGATCGTGGTCACCGGCCTGGGTTGCGTCTCGCCGGTCGGCAACGATGTCGCGTCGGCCTGGTCGGCGATCAAGGCCGGCCGCAGTGGGATAGGGTATCTGACGGCGTTCGACGCCGAGAGGTTCCCGGCCCGCATCGCCGGCGAAGTGCGCGACTTCGATGTGGATCGCTACCTGAGTCCGAAAGAGGCGCGCAAATCCGATCGGTTCATCCATTACGGCATGGCGGCGGCCATTCAGGCGATCGAGGACGCCGGACTGGAGGCGCATCCGGATGGCCCGGACCGTTACGGACTGGCGATCGGATCCGGGATCGGCGGCATCGCGACCATCGAGCAGACCTACCAGACCTTCATCGACGGTGGGCCACGCAAGATTTCGCCGTTTTTCGTGCCCGGCTGCATCATCAACATGATCGCCGGCAACATCTCCATACGCTACGGGTTCCAGGGTCCCAATATCAGTATCGTGACCGCCTGCACCACGGCCACTCACAATATTGGTGAAGCGGCCCGGATGATCGCCTACGGGGACGCTGACGTCATGATCGCCGGGGGCGCCGAATACGGTACGACGCCGACGGCTTACGGCGGCTTTACCGCGGCCCGCGCGCTGTCGACCCGCAACGACGAGCCGGAGCGGGCCAGCCGTCCCTGGGATCGCGAACGAGACGGCTTCGTTCTCAGCAACGGGGCCGGGGTGCTGGTGCTGGAGGAACTGGACCGGGCAAGGCAACGCGGCGCCCGGATCTACGGGGAGGTCGTCGGCTTCGGCATGAGCGGCGACGCGCATCACATCACCGCCCCTCCCGAAGACGGGGCAGGTGCGGCCCGCTGCATGGCCAACGCGCTGGCCGATGCCGGGGTGGATCCGGACCGGGTCGACTACATCAATGCCCACGGCACGTCGACCCAGGTCGGTGATCGCGCCGAATGCCAGGCGGTCAAGCGTCTTTTCGGCGATCACGCCGGGCGCTTGATGATGAGCTCGACCAAGTCCATGACCGGTCATTTGCTGGGAGCGGCCGGCGGCGTTGAGGCGATCTTTTCCCTGCTGGCGCTGGACCAGCAGGTGGTGCCACCGACCATCAACCTCGAGCAGCCCGATCCGGATTGCACGGGGATCGACCTGGTGCCGGGATCGGCGCGCGAAGCGAAGCTCGAATACGCGCTGAGCAACTCGTTCGGTTTCGGCGGCACCAACGGTTCGCTGCTTCTGCGGCGGTTTCCCGGGGCCGATTGAGTTCGGCGCCCGGCGCCCGTCGACGCCCATGACCGGGCCGTGCCTTCGCCGCCTGGACGACGGCCCGAATCTACTCGACGTTCACGCCAGCCATCCCGATCGCTGGTCCTTCCTGCTGGCCAGCGAGGCCGGCTCTCGATCACTGGCCCGGTGGTCGATTCTTTTCCGGCAGAGCGGTCCAACGCTTTCGGCGTCTGCGTCCGGGGAAACCGGCGCGGTCGATTTTCTGGGGCGCTTGCGCGAGCTCACACCGATCGATATCCCGACAGCGCCCGGGCCGCCGGTCCATGGACTGCCGTTCTGCGGCGGATGGTTCGTGTATCTCGGCTACGAACTGGCCGGGCAGATCGAGCCCCGGCTTGTTCTGCCCCCGGCCGGCGACGGCTTGCCGGTCGCCTTTGCCGCGCGCTGTCCGGCGGCGTTGCTGGTCGATCATCGCGACAGCACCACCTGGCTGGTCGCCGAGACCCCGGAGTGGCTGGAACGGGCGACCGCGGAACTGGCCGCGATCCGGCCAGCGCCCGGTGATGAAACGCAACTTCCGGCCCTGCGCATCCAGGACGATCCGCCGGATCCGTTCATCGATGGCGTGCGCCGGATCCGGGAGTGGATCGTTGCCGGGGATGTCTTCCAGGTCAATCTTTCGCGCGGCTGGCGGGTGCTGGCCGACGCCCCGATGGACGAGGTCGCGCTTTACCGGGCCCTGGCTTCGGCCAATCCGGCACCGTTTGCCGGCATGGCGCGGCTGCCGGGCGGGACCGTGATCAGTTCCTCGCCCGAGCGCCTGGTCGAGGTGCGTGACGGCCTGGTCCAGACCCGCCCCATTGCCGGGACGAGGCCGCGCGGGCGCGATCCGCTCGACGATCGCAACCTGTCGACCGAGCTGCTGGCCCATCCGAAGGAGCGGGCGGAACACATCATGCTGATCGATCTGGAGCGCAACGACCTGGGCCGGGTGTGCATGGCCGGATCGGTCGAAGTCAATGAACTGATGGCGGTCGAGAGCTACACCCATGTCCACCATATCGTGTCCAACGTGCGCGGCCGTCTGCGGCCTGATCGGCACCCGGTCGACGTGATCGCTGCGGTTTTCCCCGGGGGCACGATTACCGGCTGCCCGAAGGTTCGCTGCATGGAGATCATCGCCGCGCTCGAGCAGCGCGGGCGCGGCTTCTACACCGGCGCAATGGGCTATCTCGGACTGGACGGCAGCCTGGATCTCAATATCCTGATCCGCTCCATGGTGGTTTCGGGACAGCAGCTGGCGTTTCGAACCGGCGCCGGCATTGTCGCCGATTCCGATCCCCGGGCGGAGCTGGCCGAGACCGAGGCCAAGGCGCGCGGCCTGCTGCGCGCGCTGGGGGCGACATGAACAGCCTCGTCGACGGAACCGCGACGGAATGCGTCCCGAGCGATGATCGCGGGCTGTTGTTCGGTGAAAGCGTGTTTGAAACCGTCGCCTTTTTGACCGGACGGGCGCCGCTGTGGGAACGTCACCTGGCGCGCCTGGCCAGCGGTGCCCGGGCGCTCGGTCTGGAAATGCCGGACCGGGTCGTGCTCGAGCGCGAATGCGACCGCCTGCTGCAGTCCAGGCCGGCGGACCGGGCGGTGATCCGCATCACCCTGACCGGGGGCAGCGGCGGACACGGATACTGGCCGGCGTCGGCACCGAAGCCAAGAAGAATCCTGCAGCGACGCGCCTGGCCGGGCGCGATCGAGCGGCAGCGTCGAGAAGGCCTTGGCGCCGTGGTCAGTCAGTATCGGCTGGGTCCGGCCGGGCCGCTGGCCGGGCTCAAGCACGGCAACCGGCTGCTGCAGACGCTCATCGCCCGCGAATGCGTCAGGCGCGGCGCCGAGGAAGCCCTGGTGATCGACGAGCAGCACAGACTGGCCGAAGCGCTCAGCAGCAACCTGCTGCTGGTGGCCGACTCCAGGCTGATGACGCCGGCCCGCACGGAAGTTGTCGGCGTCGGTCTGTCCTGGCTGGGCGAAACGCTGGGAGAAGAACTTGAAGTCGACAGCGTCGAGATCGACCGACTCGAGACGCTCAGCGAGGTGCTGGTGATAAACTCGGTGGCCGGCATCCGGCCGCTGGTCGCGATCGAACGGCATCGTTTCCCGGTCGGTCCGGTATGCCGCCGATTGCAGTCGCTCTGGCAGAAAGAATTGTTCCCATGCGCGTGATCCCGATCGTCTTGCTGCTGGTGCTGATGGCGGCCGTGCTGCTTGGCTGGCACGGTTGGCGGGAGTGGCAGCGATTTCAGTCCGTGCCGCTCAATCCGGATGGCGAACTGAACCTGTGGCTCGCGCCGGGAAGCAGCTATGCGGGCGTGGTCCGGGATCTTGAGCGTCTGGGTCTGGCGCGGCCGCGCTGGGAGTGGCGCGTGCTGGGACGAGTGCTGACCCCGACCATCAAGGCCGGGGAGTACCGCATCGAGCGCGGTACGGACCTGCGCGGCCTGCTCGATCAGCTTGCCCGCGGCGACATTCGCCAGCACCGGCTGACCGTGGTCGAGGGCTGGACGCTGGATCGCTTTCGGGCCGAGCTGTCAGCCGACCCGCGCCTGCGTACCGAAGCTGCCGAACTGAGCGACGCTGAACTGATGGAACGACTCGGCTGCGGGGGCTGTTTCGCCGAGGGCTGGTTTCTGCCCGAAACCTATTTTTTCACCCGCGGCAGCAGCGACCTCGACCTGTTGCAAAGAGCCCACACGGCCATGAAGGACGCACTGGCGGTCAGCTGGGCCGAGCGTGACCCGGCCGTGCCCCTGGCGTCGCCGGAAGAGCTGCTGGTTCTGGCGTCGATCATCGAGCGGGAAACCGGGGCGACGGCCGAACGCAAGCGCGTGGCCGGGGTTTTCGCGCGCCGCCTGGATCTGGGCATGCGCCTGCAGACCGATCCGACCGTCATCTACGGGCTGGGTCCGGATTTCGATGGCCGTCTGCGCCGGATTCATCTGCGCACCGACCATCCGTGGAATACCTATACCCGCCATGGCCTGCCACCGACGCCCATCGCGCTGCCGGGTCGGGCAAGTCTGCGCGCGGCCGCGCGGCCAGCGGCCGGCACGGCCCTTTATTTCGTCTCGCGCGGCGACGGCACCCATCAATTTTCCGACACCCTCGAACAGCACAACGCGGCCGTCAACCGCTATATTCGGGGGCGCCGATGACCAGGCCGGGCCGTTTCATCACCCTGGAGGGCGGCGAGGGCGCCGGCAAGACCACCGCCGCCGAGCTGGTCTGCGAATGGCTGGAGAGCCATGATCGTGAGGTCGTGAGGACCCGCGAGCCCGGCGGCACGGTCGCGGCCGAGAAAGTGCGCCGGCTGCTGCTGGATCCGGCCACCGGCGAACTGGAACCGATGACCGAACTGCTGCTGATGTTCGCCGCCCGGGCCGAGAATCTCGCCCGGATCGTCCGGCCCGCGCTGGCCGCCGGCCAAGACGTGCTGTGTGATCGGTTCACCGATGCCAGTCGCGCCTACCAGGGCGGTGGTCGCGGCCTGGGCATGCAGGTGGTGGATCGACTGGCTGCGATCGTCCATCCGGACCTGGTGCCGGATCTGACGCTGCTGCTGGATGTTCCGGTCGCCGTCGGCATGGAGCGCGTCCGCCAGCGGGGTGGTCAGGCGGATCGTTTCGAGCAGTCGCGGGCCGATTTTCTGGAGCGGGTACGCGCGGCCTACATGGCCCGGGCGCGCATGGAGCCCGAACGGATCGTGCTCATCGACGCCGCGCAGCCCCTGTCGGCGGTGCGCGACTCGATTCTTCGTGCCCTGGAGGCGAGGTTGCAATGAATCTGCCGTGGCTCGAGCCCTACCAGCAAAGGCTGAACGAAAGCCTGGATCACGCCAGGCTGGGCCATGCACCGATGCTTCTCGGCCCGGCAGGTCTCGGCAAGCGCGACCTTGCCCGCTGGCTGGCCGCGCGCGTTCTTTGTCTGAAGCCGGACTCGGGACAGCCTTGCGGCCAGTGCCGATCCTGCAGCCTGCTCGAAAGCGCAACCCACCCGGACCTGTTCACCGCCGCGGTGCCGGAGGACAAGACCCAGTTGACCGTGGACGTGATCCGCGCCTTTACCCAGGGGCTGCAGCTGACCCCTTCGATCGGATCGACCCGGGTCGGGCTGATCGAGGAGGCCGATCAGATGAATCGCAACGCCGCCAACGCCCTGCTCAAGACCCTGGAAGAACCCTCGTCGCGGGCCTGGGTCGTGCTGGTCAGCGATGACCCCGATACGCTGCCGGCGACCATTCTCAGCCGCTGTCAGAAGATTCGTGTTCATCCGCCGGATTCCGAGGAAGCTCGCGCCTGGTTGCGGGCGCACAGCGAGCATCCGTGCGAGCGCGATATCGAGCTGGCGCTGGAAGCCGGCGGCGGTGGACCGCTTAGGGCACTGGATCTGCTGCAAGGCGATGGCCTGGCCTTCGGCCGCGAAATCCGCCAGGCGCTGATGGATGCGACCCGCGCTCAAGCGCCGACGCCGGCGATGCTCGCGGCCTGGTCGGGCCGGCCGGCAGAGACCTGGCACTGGTTGGCGCACTGGGTTCGACACTTCATGGGCTCGGCGCTGGCGGACGAGGACAGCGACGGGCCGGCGCTCGATCCAGTCGCGCTGGCCCGGTTATGGCAGCAGGCACTGGAAGGAAGGGCAATGGCGGGCACCTCGATACGGGCCGACCTGCTGCTGGGAAAATGGCTGCTAGAATGGTCCGGTCAGTTTGGTCGGCAGGGTTGAAGACATGGCGCAGAAAGGAATACTGTCATACAACATCGAGAACAAGCAGGAGCTTTACGCCGCCTACATGCCGTTTCTCATCAACGGTGGCCTGTTCGTGCCCACGCGCAAGAGCTTTCGGCTTGGCGATGACGTTCTGATCCTGCTCAGCCTGATGGGCGAAGAACGGATGGCGATTCCGGGCAAGGTGGCCTGGATCACGCCGCCGGGCAGTCAGCGCGGCATCAACAGCGGAGTCGGCATTCACTTCAACGACGGTCAGGAAGCCAAGAAGGCGCAGAGCGCGATCGTCTCGCAGCTGGCCGGAATGCTCGAAAGCGACAAGCCCACGCGCACCATCTGAAAGCCCTCGCCGTGCGCCGGGTGATCCATGTCGACATGGATGCCTTCTATGCCAGCATCGAGCAACGCGATGACGCCTCTCTGCGCGCGCGCCCGGTCATGGTCGGAGGAAGCTCGGCACGCGGCGTGGTGGCCGCGGCAAGCTACGAAGCCCGCCAGTACGGCGTGCGTTCGGCCATGCCGGCTGCACGCGCACGCAAGCTCTGTCCGCACGGGGTGTTCCTGCCCGCCCGCTTCGAGCGTTATCGCGAAGTTTCCGGTCGAATCTTCGCCATCTTTCATGAGGTGACCGACAAGGTCGAAGGCCTGAGTCTCGACGAGGCCTACCTGGACGTCACCGAGCTGGCGCCGGGGATTGATGACATGATCGCGATCGGCCGGTCCCTGAAGCTGGAAATCGCCCGGCAGACCGATCTGACCGCCTCGGTCGGCATGGCCTCGAACAAATTGCTGGCCAAGCTGGCCTCCGACGACGACAAGCCCGACGGTTTCGTGCTGATCGATCCGGAGCGGGTCCAGGCGTTTCTGGACCCGCTGCCGGTGCGTCGTCTGCCCGGCATCGGCAGGAGAGGCGAGCAACGGCTGAACGAGGCCGGCGTCCTGACCGTGGGGCAGTTGCGTTCTACGGCGCCGGATCTGCTGGTCCGGCTGTTTGGTTCGCAGGGCCTGGTGCTGGCCGAGCGCGCCCGCGGCCGTGATGACCGGCCGGTCCAGTCCGCGCGCACCCGTCGCTCCATCAGCCAGGAAAAAACCTTCGGCGAAGATGTCCACGACCTGGAGGCGCTTCGGGTGCTGATCGACGATCAATCGGCCAGGGTGGCCGCCCGCCTGGCGGCCCGCCGACTCCATGCGCGAACGGTCACGCTGAAGTTGCGCTCCAGCGGATTTTCGACGATCACCCGCAGCCAGTCGCTCCCGGCCCATACGAATTCGGCAGACCGGATTGCCGAAACCGCGTGGCGTTTGCTCAAGGACTGGAGCGGTTGGCGGCGCGCCTTTTCGGTGCGCCTGATCGGCGTCGGCGTCTCGGGGCTGGAGACCAGCCCCGGACCGGGTCGACCGCTGGACGAATAGACGCGCAGCGCCAGGCCCCCCCCTGGGCCCCGGCTAATCGGAACTCTTCGGCGTACCGTACTGGTCGCGCAATTCCCGTCTGAGAATCTTGCCGACGTTGGTCTTGGGCAGTTCATCAACGAACTCGACGTACTTGGGCACCTTGTAGCCGGTCAGTTCGTTGCGGCAGTAGTCGCGCAGTTCCTTGACCGTCAGGCTGTCGTCCTTGCGCACCACGACTACCTTCACGACCTCGCCGGATTTCTCGTCGGGTGCCCCGATCGCTCCGACTTCGAGCACCTTGGGATGGGTCGCCACGATGTCCTCGACCTCGTTGGGGTAGACGTTGAAGCCCGACACCAGGATCATGTCCTTCTTGCGGTCGACGATATAGAAGTACCCCTTGTCGTCCATCCGCGCCATGTCTCCCGTCTTGAGCCAGCCATCCTCGCCGAGGACTTTTGCGGTTTCGTCCGGGCGATTCCAGTAGCCCTTCATGACCTGCGGTCCCTTGACGCAGAGCTCGCCGGTTTCGTTCACGCCGACCGGATTGCCCTCGGTGTCGATCACCCGGCATTCGGTCGAGGAGATGGGCAGGCCGATGGCGCCGTTGTAATCCTCAAGGTCCATCGGGTTGATGCAGGCCGCCGGCGATGTTTCCGTCAGCCCGTAGGCTTCGATCAGGGTGACGCCGGTGGTCTGCTTCCACTTCTCGGCCACCGCGCGCTGCACGGCCATGCCGCCGCCCAGGGTCAGGCGCAGGTGGGAAAAGTCCAGGTCGGCAAAGCCCGGCGCATGGAGCAGGCCGTTGAACAGGGTGTTGACCCCGGTAATGGCGGTGAAGTTTTCCTTGCCCAACTCCTTGACGAAGCCGGGCATGTCACGCGGGTTGGTGATGAACACGTTGCGACCGCCGAATTTCAGGAACACGAAGCAGTTCGCGGTCAGGGCGAAGATGTGATAAAGGGGCAGGGCGGTGATGATGATCTCTTCGCCCACCTCGATGTTGTTGCCAAGCCAGGCCGAAGACTGCTGCATGTTGGCCACCATGTTGCCGTGGGTCAGCATGGCCCCCTTGGAAACACCGGTCGTGCCACCGGTGTACTGAAGGAAAGCGAGGTCGTCGTGGGTGAGCTCGACCGGCGCGAGCGTTTCACTCGCTCCTTCGGCCAGCACCTTGCCCAGCCGAGTGGCGTTGGGCAGGCTGTAGGCCGGGATCATCTTCTTGACCCGGCGGAGGACGAAATCCATGATCATGCCCTTCGGGAAGCCGATCATCTCGCCGACGGAGGTGATGATGACGTGCTCGACCTCGGTATCGTCGATCACGGCTTCGAGCACGTTGGCGAAGTTTTCCATGATCACGATGGCCTTCGCGCCCGAGTCCTTGAGCTGATGCTTGAGCTCCCGAGCGGTGTAGAGCGGATTGGTGTTGACCACCACCAGCCCGGCCCGGAGGGCGCCGAAGACCGCGATCGGGTACTGCAGCACGTTGGGCATCATGATCGCGATTCGATCGCCGGGCTTGAGGCCCAGAGCCTGCATCCGAGCTCCGAATGCGCGGCTGTATTCATCGATTTGCGCGTAGCTCAATTCCTTGCCGAAATTGACGTAGGCGACCTTGTCGCGAAACTTCGCGCAGCTGGAATCGATGACGTCGACGATCGACGAGAACTCGGCCATGTCGATTTCGGCCGGAACGCCGTCGGGATATGCCGCCAGCCATGGTTTGTCAGTCATTGCTTCTACCCTTGATTGTCTTATTGGTCAAAAACTCAAGCTTGGCATACCCGGCAGCCGCAGACAAGTCATCGCTGCCCCGGTATCGGGTTTGCCCCTTGGCCATGCCGGGTATATCATCGCTATGATTTCGATCGGGGCTCCCAGATGGGTGAACAGAACGTACAGCGCTCCGGCGACGAAAGTCTGCGCAGGGCCTTCATGAAAGCCTTGCTGGACGAGGTCCGGGCGCTGGAAGACATGCACGCACGCGGAATGTTCGAGGCGGGTGTGCGCCGGATCGGCGCCGAACAGGAAATGTTTCTGGTCGACCAGGCCAATCGGCCGGCGCTCTCGGCGATGCAGGTGCTCGATCAGACCGATGATCCGCGTTTCACGCACGAGCTGGGCCTGTTCAACCTGGAAGCCAACCTGTCGCCGCTGGACCTGGGCGGCGACTGTCTGCGCAAGCTCGAAAAGGAAGCCGACGAAGTGGTCGAGCTGGCTCGGGAAGCCGCGGCCAAGGTCGGTAGCCGGGTCGCTCTGGTCGGGATTCTGCCGACCCTGACCAAGGACCACCTCAGTCTCGATGCGATGGTGCCCATGGCGCGCTATTTCGCCCTCAACGAGGCCTTGCTGAGGTTGCGCGGCAGCAATTTCCAGATTTCGATCAAGGGGATCGACCAGCTCAGTCTCAATCACGACAACCTGATGTTGGAAGCCTGCAACACCAGTTTCCAGGTCCACTTTCAGGTCGATGCCGACGAGTTCGCCCGCCTGTACAACATCGCCCAGGTCGTAACCGGACCACTGCTGGCGGCTTGCGTCAACTCACCCATTCTGCTCGGCAAGCGGCTGTGGCACGAAAGCCGGATCGCCGTGTTCGAGCACTCCATCGACGCCCGTTCGCAGGCGCATGCGGCCAGGGGCCACAAGCCCAGGGTGCACTTTGGCGATCAGTGGGTGGAGGAGTCGGTCATCGAGATCTTCAAGGAAGACATCGCCCGCTTCCGGGTGATCCTGACCACCGAGTTCGAGGAAGACCCCATCGGCATGGTCGCGCGCGGGGAGTCTCCGAAGCTCAATGCCCTGCGGCTGCACAACGGGACCGTCTATCGTTGGAACCGCGCCGTGTACGGCATTTCCGCCAACGGAAAGCCGCATCTGCGGATCGAAAACCGGGTCATTCCGTCGGGTCCCACCGTGCTCGACGAGATCGCCAATTCGGCCTTCTTCTTCGGCATGATGGCCAAGCTGTCGCGCTCGGTCGACGACATCCGCGATCATTTCAATTTCGGTGACGTCAAGGCCAACTTCATGGCGGCGGCCCGCGAGGGCCTCAGGGCTCAGCAAATCTGGTTCGACGAATCGCAGATGACGGCTCAGGAACTGATCCTCGACATCCTGCTGCCTGCGGCCCGCGAGGGCCTGGCCGAGGCCGGGATCGATGCCGACGACATCGATCGATACCTCGGCGTGATCCAGGCCCGCGTCGAACGCCGGCGAACCGGATCGCGCTGGCAGCTGGAGTCGCTCGAGCAGATGCGTGGTTCGGCCAGCCCGCATGAGTGCCTGAGAGCGCTGACCGGGAGCATGATCAAGCAGCAGGAAAAGGGCAGGCCCATCGCCGAGTGGACGCTGGCCAAGTTCTGCCACGATCAGGACTGGCGCGACAGCTATCGCACCGTCGGGCAGTTCATGGCCACCGACCTGTTCACGGTCCGGCCCGACGACATTGTCGACTTTGCCGCCAGC
>JAWLFD010000274.1:0-2976 GCA_041685745.1 Wenzhouxiangella sp. | reverse complement strand
GTCGTATCCAGCCCGCTGACCAGGGTCTCGGTGGTCGTGGTGCCGGCGGCGGCGACGCTGCAGCGCAGGGCGCCGTCGACCAGGCGGAAGGTATTGACGGTATCGCTGGTGATCGAGCGACCCAGGCAGTCCTTGTAGCCATCCTCGCCGTCCGGGGAGATGACGACCTGCAGCCACGCGCCGCTGGCCGGGGCCTCGATCGAGCGGCCCTGGCGGACCACCCGCTTGATCGTGTGCGAGGCAAAGCGAAACGCCTCCTGGGCGTTGTTCAGGTCGGCCTGCACGCGCGCCGATTGCTGGTTGGACACGAACACGCCGATCGCGGCGCCGATCAGGAACAGTCCCAGCACCATGGCGACCATCAGCTCGATCAGGCTGAAGCCGCCGGGCCGAGCCGGGACATTGGGGCGTCTTGTGATCATGAGCTGGTTTCCTCTGGAACAGATGGGCAGTCGACCGGGGGCAGCCGAAAGCGGTGGGTGAACTGCATCGTGGGCGCCTCGCCGGGCTGCGGCGTGCGTTCGTCCCAGATGATCTGGAGTTCGACGACCGTGCCGGCGACGCCGGAGACGGCATCGGTGTAGTCCAGCGCCGGACTGCGCCAGCCCAGCGCCGACAGGGTGTCTTCGTGGGCGTCTTCCCAGGCGGCCTTGATGTCGTCGGCTTCGGACTCGACGAATTCCCCTTCGTCGTGGACCTCGCACAGGCCGGCCCACATGCGCTCGACCAGGTCGTTGGCCTGCATCACGGCGATCGAGCGCTCGTAGCTGGCCTGGCTGTTGGTCAGCGCGGTCAGGTTCATCGCCGCCAGCCCGAGCAGACCCAGCGACAGGACCGCCAGCGCGACCAGGATTTCGATCAGGGTGAAGCCGGCTGCCGCCGGCGCGGTCGGGCGCCGCAGAATGTCGGGATTCAGCATGTTGCGTCTCCCCGGATGATCCGGCTGTTGCCGGCAAGCGACATGCAGATAGTGCGACTGGCGCCCAGGCCGGACGAGACCTCGACATCGAAGTGAATGACCGGCTGGCCTTCGAGGGTGCCGGTATTGGAAAACTCCCAGTCCTCGGCGCCGTTCAGGCGGACCGACGGATGAAAGGCGGCGCGGGTGCGCAGGACCTCGGCGCTGCCGTCCTCATCCAGGCCCTGCACGATCCAGCCGTTTTGCCACTGGGTGCCGGTGCTGCAATCGACCGTTGCCGGGTCGGCGTCAGGATCGCTGAAGTCGGCCGGACAGACGGTGATGGGCTGATCGCGCGAGACCGCCTCGCTGCGGGCAAACTGCAGCGTGGCCTGCAGCTCGTTGGCCGCGCTGCTGGCGCGGTTCTGCCCTACCAGCGACTGGAAGGCCGGTATGCCGATGCTGACCAGGATGGCCAGGACGGCCACGGTCACGACCAGTTCGAGCAGAGTCAGTCCTTGCTGGCGTCGGTGCATTGGTGAAATCCGAAGTCGAAACTGGGGATACCACCATCAAGAACCGTGCCAAACATTTGGCCCCTTGGTCGCCCGAACCGGCGTCACAAGGCCGAAGATGCTTCCTATCTGCTTTTTTAACGGGGTTAACGCGATTCGGCCGGGCCGCCGATGGCGGACCGGGCGAAGGGAAGAGGCTGGTCAGGATGGCCCTGACCCGACTGACGCATTTTGTCCAGAACTGCTCGGGAGAGGGGCTCGGAGCAGTTCACAGATCCGGGGCCGGCGTTGCGCCGACCGCCTGGGCTTACTTGCCGTAGCGCTTCTTGAACTTGTCGACCCGTCCGCCGGCGTCCATGATCTTGTGCTTGCCGGTGTAGAAAGGGTGCGACTTGCTCGAGACTTCCACCTTGACCAGCGGGTATTCCTGACCCTCGAACTCGATGGTCTCCTTGGTCTGGACGGTGGAGCGGGTCTTGAAGACCAGGTCGCTGGACAGATCCTGGAAAACGACTTCGCGGTAGTTGGGGTGGATATCGGCCTTCATGACGGCAAACCTGTGCAGGAGTTCGAAGTTAGCCGCGTATTATCCCGCAGACCCAGGCCAGATTCAAGCGCTTTGCGCGACGGCTTGCCCGGCACTGTCGTGCAGTCTGCAAAGAACCGGAAATGTCTCGCCTTGGGATTCGGTACAGATCCCGTCCCGACCAATTTACTGGTATTGTTAACTGGTCTTTTCCACTCAATAATGCGGGTATTGCACGGTGAGCACCAAGTTCTCGGAAGATATTGTCCCATTGACTGATCTCAAGACCAACCCTGGCAAGGTTGTCAATCATGTGGCCAGGGTTCATCGTCCCACGTTGATCACCAGCCGAGGTCGGGGCGTTGCCGTTGTTCAATCGCTTGAGGATTTCGAGGTCGCAGAGGAGGAGCGCGCGTTCCTGCGTGCCGTGATCGTGGGCCTGAAGGACCTGGAGGCAGGCCGGGAGATTTCACTGGAAGAGGCCAGAACCCGACTCGAACTCTAGCTGATGGCCAAGGCGCGCGTCACGTTCTCCGAATCTGCAATGGGAGATCTGGAGGATATTCTTCAGTGGTATCAGCAGGAACTGGTTCCGGATATCGGTCGGCGCTTTGTCGGCGAAATCATGGACCGAACAGAAACTCTGGCTGACAACCCGGATCCGGGCCGGATCGTGCCGGAGTTTGATCACACGCACCTTCGTGAGTTGATCCATCCACCATTCCGAATCGTCTACCGCAGAGAGCCACACCGGCTTCGCATTGTCAGAGTGTGGCGCAGTGAACGTTCGCTACGGCTAAGTCAGGCCTCTGACGATGAGGCCGAATCCTGATATGCAGGCTTCCTCATTATCCTCGCCCTGGCGCATCGCCACCGGGCATGCCCAGACCACCCGCGCGGCGCAGGATGTGCTCGACGATGGCGGTAACGCCGCCGACGCCGCGGTGGCTGCCGCGCTGGCGGCCAGCATGGCCGAGCCGCTGCTGTGTTCGCTGGGCGGCGGCGGGCATGCCCTGGTCCAGCGCGACGGACAGGCG
>JAWLFD010000043.1:0-12341 GCA_041685745.1 Wenzhouxiangella sp. | reverse complement strand
CGAGGGCGAGCGCTGCTCGGTCGTGCGCGAATACTGCGGGCACGGCATCGGTCGGGTGTTCCACGAACCGCCGCAGATTCTCCATTACGGCTATCCGGGCGACGGCATTCGGCTGGAGCCGGGCATGACCTTCACCATCGAGCCGATGATCAACCTTGGCAAGCGTCACACGCGCCTGCTGCCGGACAACTGGACCGTGATTACCCGCGACCGCAGCCTGTCGGCGCAGTGGGAGCACACCATGGCGGTGACCGGTGACGGGGTTGACGTGCTCACCCGCCTGCCCGACGATCCGCTGTGAACGAGCGCCTGGGCGCCGTCGCGGCCACCCGCCACTGCCTGGATTTTCAGGCGCTGGCGGCGTTGTCTGCCGATCCGGCTGAACTGGTCGGCGGTCTGAAGGCGGCGCGCGAAGCCGCCGACCGAGCGCTTTCTACGCGTTTTCAGTCGGGTACCGACATCCGCGAGCTGGTGCACGCCCGCGCCTGGGTGATCGAGCAGCTGGTGCTGTGCGCCTGGCGCCATCTCATTCAGGTCGACATCGAGCTCGATCTGTGTGCCGTCGGCGGTCTGGGCCGCGGCGAATTGCACCCGCATTCCGACGTCGATCTGTTGATCCTGGTATCCCAGACCGGCGAGCGACCCGATGGCGATTTGCAGCGCACGCTCGAGACCCTGATCCAGGTGCTCTGGGATGCCGGGCTGCATCTCGGACACAGCGTGCGCACGGTGTCTGAATGCGTGATCGAGGCCGAAGCGGACGTGGGCGTGGCCACCAACCTGATGGAGTCGCGCCTGCTGGCCGGCTCCGGACGCCTGTTGGCGGCCATGCGTTCGGCCACCGATCCGCCGGCGCTGTGGCCGGCCGCGGAGTTCTTTGCCGCCAAGTGCGCCGAGCAGGACGCCCGCCATGCACAGTTCGAGGACACCATCTACAACCTCGAGCCCAACATCAAGGAGGGCCCGGGCGGCCTGCGCGACCTGCAGATGATCGCCTGGGTGACCCGCCGGCACTTCAGTACCGCCACCCTGCACGGGCTGGTCGAGCGCGGCTTCCTGAGCGAGCAGGAACACGATGATCTGGTCGCCAACCGCGACTTTCTCTGGTCGCTGCGCTGGGCGTTGCACGAGGTGGCCGGGCGGGCCGAGGAGAGGTTGCTGTTCGAGCATCAGCGTCGTCTGACGGCGGCGTTCGGGTTCGACGTGGACGCCCTCGGCAACGCGGCCGTCGAGCAGTTCATGCAGCGCTATTATCGTTCGGCCATGCAGGTCGCGCGCCTGAACGAGCGCCTGCTGCAAAGCTTCGACGAGGAGCTGCTGGCCGGGCGTCAGCATCTGCCCTCGGCCGAGATCGACCATCATTTCCGGATTCACGATGGCTACCTGGAACTGGCCGACCCGCATGCCTTCGTCCAGCGGCCCGAGCTGCTGATGCGCATGTTCCTGGTGCTTTCCGAGCATCCCGAGATTCGTGGCGTGCGCGCCGCCACGATCCGCGTGGTACGTGAACATCTGTACCTGATCGACGAACATTTCCGCCGGAATCCGGACGTGTTGCAGATGTTTGTCGAGCTGCTGCGCAGTCGGCGACTGGTCTACAGCCAGCTGGCGCGCATGAACCGTTACGGTGTGCTCGGCGCCATGCTTCCGGCTTTCGCCGAAATCACCGGGCGCATGCAGTTCGATCTGTTTCACGTCTACACGGTCGACCAGCACACCCTGTTCGTCGTGCGCAACCTGCGCCGCATCGCACTGGGCAAGTACCGGGACCAGTTCGCGCACGCCATCGATGTGATGGCCCGTCTCGAGCGCCCGGAAGTGCTGTACCTGGCCGCCCTGTTCCATGACATCGCCAAGGGTCGGGGCGGCGATCATTCCGAGCTGGGTGCCGAAGACGCGCGCGCCTTTGTCGACCGGCTCGACCTTGCCGACGAAGATCGCGACCTGGTGGTCTGGCTGGTCCGAGAGCATCTGCTGATGTCGCGCACCAGCCAGCGCGAGGACATCAGCGACCCGGTGGTCGTCAACCGGTTCGTCGAGCGGGTCCAGACGCGGCGCCGGCTGGATTACCTGCTGGTATTGACCACGGCCGACATTGCCGCGACCAGCCCGAGGTTGTGGAACTCGTGGAAAGACAGTCTGCTGTGGGAACTCTACCAGGCCGCGATCGATACCCTGGAGCGCTCGCCCGAAGAGCGCCCGGACCGCGACAGCAGCGTCAGCGAAACGCGCCAGGAGGCACTCGAGCAGCTCGCCGAAGCGGGCATGTCGCGGCAGCGGGCCGCCGAGCTCTGGTCCGCCCTGCCGGCGCGCGCGTTTCTGCGTCTGGATGCCGACCAGCTGGCCTGGGCCACCCGGGCGGTCGACCGGGTCGAGGCCCTGCCGCTGGTGGCTTGTCGTCATCTCCCGGACAAGGGCATCAGCGAAATCTTCGTCCATGCCGAGGATTTCGCCGGCCTGTTTGCCGTGGTCGCCCGCGAGCTTGATCGCATGCAGCTCAACGTGCTCGCCGCCCGGGTCGTGACCAGCACCGACGGCAAGAGCTGGGACGTGTTTCAGCTGATGGGCTCGGCCGGCGGTCCGCTGCTCGACTCCGACGCCGCCCGCCTGTCCCGCATCCTCGCCGAACAGCTTGCGGCCAAGGCGGTTCGGCCGCTGCCGCCGCGGCCCGTGCCGCGGCGCCTGCAGCCGTTCATGGGGCGGGCCGAAATCCGGATTGCCCCGGTCGGCGACCTGACCGGCGTGGAAATGGCTGCGACCGACCGCCCGGGACTGCTCTCGGCCATCGCCGAGGCGCTGGTAAAATGCGACGTGCAGCTGCTCGATGCCCGGATCGCGACCTTCGGCCAGCGGGTGGAGGACGTGTTTCTGGTCTCCGACGCCGGCGGTCGGGCCCTGAGCGAGGACGCCAGCCGCGCGCTGGAGACAGAACTGCGCGGCCAGCTTGACGTCGAACCCTCCCTGAAAATGCCTAGAGAGTCCGCATGAACATTGACCACTCTGCCGCCCGAAGCCTGATCGAAGCGGCCTGGGCCCGGCGCTCCGCGCTCGGCCCCGACGACCACGACCCGCGCCTGCGAGCGGCCATTGATGAATGCCTGAAGGGCCTGGAGCAAGGCATGCTGCGCGTGGCCGAACCCGGCGCCGATGGCTGGGTCGTCAACCAGTGGCTCAAGCAGGCCATCCTGCTGCATTTCCGCATCACCGGCAATCGCGACATGGACGGCGGTCTGAGCCACTATTTCGACAAGGTCGATCTGCGCTTTGCCGGCCCTGGCGACGCCCCGGCCGACAGCGGCGCCCGGGTGGTGCCGCCGGCCACGGTCCGCCGCGGCGCCCACGTTGGTCACGACGTCGTCCTCATGCCCAGCTACGTCAACATCGGCGCGTTTGTCGGCCAGGGCAGCATGATCGATACCTGGGCGACCGTGGGGTCGTGTGCGCAGATCGGCGCCGGTGTGCATATCTCCGGCGGTGCCGGCATCGGCGGCGTGCTCGAGCCGCTGCAGGCCAATCCGACCATCATCGAGGACGGCTGTTTCATCGGCGCCCGTTCCGAGGTGGTCGAGGGCGTCATTGTCGAGAAGGGCGCGGTGATCGGCATGGGCGTGTTTCTCGGCCAGTCGACCCGAATCTACAACCGTGCCACCGGCGAAATCCTGACCGGGCGGGTGCCGGCCGGGTCGGTGGTGGTGGCCGGCAGCCTGCCGGCCGAAGACGGCTCGCACAGCCTGTATGCCGCCATCATCGTCAAGCAGGTCGACGAAAAAACCCGTTCACGGACCTCGGTCAACGAACTGCTGCGGGCGGCCTGACGTGAGCACGCTGGCGGTTTACGGCATCAAAAGCTGCGATACCTGCCGCAAGGCGCTGAAGTGGCTCCAAGCGCAGCAGCGCGACTATCGCTGGCACGATCTGCGCGCCGACGGTCTGGCGCTTGAACAGCTGCAGCGCTGGCTGGCGGCGGTCGGCGCGCAGGCATTGGTCAACCGGCGCTCGACCACCTGGCGCGCGCTGAGCGAGGCCGAGCGCTCGCGCGCCGGCGACCCGCAGCAGGCCGCCGGGCTGCTGCAGGCCAACCCCACTTTGATCAAGCGGCCCGTGTTCGAGTCCGACGGGCGCGTGCAGGTGGGGTTTGATGCGACGGTCAGGGAGAGCCTGTAGACTGTTGGCATGAGCCAGCCCGCTGAACAGATTCCTGCGCTGCGGCCGGTCGGCCGGGCCGAGCGCGAAGCGCGCGAGGCGCTACTTTCGCCGCTGGCCACGCGCTCGGTGGACAGCCGCGGTCGGCGGCGGGAAGAAGCGCCGGATCCTTACCGGACCGAATTCGAGCGCGACCGCGATCGTGTTCTGCACTCCAAGGCCTTCCGACGTCTGAAGCACAAGACGCAGGTCTTCATCAATCCGGAAGGCGATCATGTCGTCACCCGCATGAGCCACACGCTGCAGGTGACCCAGGTTGCGCGCTCGCTGGCCAGCGCGCTGGGCCTCAACGAGACCTTGACCGAGGCCATCGGCCTGGCCCACGACTGCGGCCACACGCCGTTTGGCCACACCGGCGAGGCGGCGCTGTCGGAATACGTCGAAGACGGCGAATGGCTGCACTCGGAGCAGGGCGTGCGCATTTTCGAGGTGCTCGAGCCCTGCAATCTGAGCTGGGAGGTGCTCGACGGGATTCGCGCCCACACCTGGCGGGTCAAGCCGCCGCCGCATACGGCCGAAGGTTGGGTGCTGCGATTTGCCGATCGGATCGCCTATCTCAACCACGATCTGCAGGACGCCATTCGCGCCGGCGTGATTACCACCGGCGACGTGCCCGGCGAGATCACCGAGGTGCTCGGACCGTTCAGCGGCGGGGTCTGGATCAACACCATGATCGAGGCAGTGATCGAAGAATCCTGCCGTCGCGGCAAGGTCGCAATGAATGCCGACGTGCTGCTGGCCATGAAGCATTTTCGCGAGTTCATGTTCGAGCGCGTCTATCTGCGGCCCGAAGCCTCAGCCCAGGCGCGCAGAGCCACCGGCGTGATCCATCAACTGGTCGAACATCTGCTGGTCCACCCGCAAGATATCCCCGACAGCTATCGCATTGTCGAGGCCGAACCGTTGACCCAGGTTCTTGATTATGTCGCCGGAATGACGGATCGCTATGCGCTCAACCTGCACGACCGTCTGTTTCGTCCGCGCGGACTGGTCTGATCGCGTTCGTTTGCAATTCGTTAAGTCGTTTGTTATGGTCTATCGCTGATTCAGTGAATCGGTGATGTATCTCTCGTACGAGATGCCCCTCACTTCATGCTCGGGTGCATGTCATCCCTGCAGGTTCAATTCAAGGTGGTCAAGCGCGCCTGTCGCGATGAGCCGCCAACGCTGATTTGTTTTTTTCGACTGTTGCCGCTGTTTCGACAGCCGTTCGAACAGTTGCGTTCAGAAATACATAGGGAGAACTTTGATGAACAGGAAACCTCTTGCGTGGCTGTGCGCGCTGGCTTTGGCCGCTCCATCTTCTGCTTTGTTCGCGTCGGAAAACGCCGATGAGGCAGAACAGTTGCGCCAGCATATCGAGCAGATGCAGCGACAGTTGCTCGAGATGCAGGAGCGGCTCGATGACCTCCAGGCCGAACGCGATGAAGAGCGCATGGCGCGCGAACGCGTCGAGGCACGCGTTGAGCAAGTGGCCGAAACCGCCGATCAGGCCGCAGCCGAAGACGAAGAAGGCATCAACGTCGGCGGCGCGGTTCGCTTCCAATATGTGTTCGAGGACTACAACGACACCAACAAGGAAAACAACGGCACGCTGGAGCTTGATACCGTTCGGGTTAATTTCGACGGCACGGTCGGCGATGTCATTCTGTCGGCGGAATACCGTTTCTACCAGTACATGAACGTCATCCACCATGCCTGGGCCGGCTACGACTTTTCCGATACGCTGCAGGGCCAGGTCGGCATCCACCAGGTGCCGTTTGGCGTCACGCCCTACAACTCGCACAGCTTCTTTTTCAGCTCCAACTATTACGTGGGGCTTGAAGACGACTACGATTTCGGCGTCAAGCTGATCCACGATGACGGTCCGCTCAATCTGCAGGGCGCGTTTTACTGGAACGACGAGCTGGGCGGGGCCGACGGTTATTACGGCTTCGACGGCGGGGACTTCCCGAACAACCTCAACGATCGCTATTCCTACGACATCGTCGGCGTGCGCGCTCCTGGCGAAGGCACCTTCGCACTGCCGGACGAGGGCGCGTTCGACGCCAGCGTCTTCAATCTGCGCGCGGCCTACACGCTGGGCTACGGTTCTGATTTCACCACCGAGCTGGGCGCATCGGTTCAGTTCGGCGACGTGGTCAACAATTCCGGCAACAGCAACGGCAGTCAGTCGGCCTACGCACTACACCTCAACGGCAACTACGGTCCATGGAACCTGATGCTGCAGGCGACCGAATACGAATACGACATGGACAACGGTTCCGGTCGCATGGCGGTCGGTGCCTACGACTTCTTCGACACCATTCCGGCCGAAGCGACAACGTACACCGCCAACCTGGCCTACAGCCTGCCGGTCAACTGGGGTCCGGTATCCAACCTGCAGTTCTACAACAACTACTCTCTCATCACCGACAAGTCGGCTGGCTTGAAAGACACCTGGATGAACGTGACCGGTGTCTCGGTCACCTCGGGCGGGCTGTTCACCTACATCGATCTGATCACGGCCGAGAACCAGCCGTTCATCGGTGGATCCATGGATTCGCCGACCGATGGCGGGACGAATACGCGCTTCAACATCAACTTCGGTTACTACTTCTGAGTACCTGATTGCCGAACTGACCGGAGATAAAACGATATGAGCGATCAAAAACAAAACCAGACCGATCAGGACAAGCTGCTGGAAGAGCTCGAAGAGGTCTACGAGACAGACTACGAACTGGGCCAGGACAACGTGACCTGGCTGGGGCTGGACCTGCACAACCCGGTTTTCGTGGTCAGCGCCGTGCTGATCCTGCTGTTCGTGATTCTTTCGCTGATCTTTCCCGAGCAGTCCAATTCCATGCTCGGCTCGACGCGAGTCTGGATCGGTGAGAACTTCGACTGGCTGTTCCTGTCGGCAGGCAACTTCTTTGTCCTTTTCTGCTTGGTGCTGATTGTCCTGCCCGTGGGATCGATCCGGCTGGGCGGTGATGAAGCCAAGCCGGAATTCTCGATCATGTCGTGGTTCGCGATGCTGTTCGCGGCCGGCATGGGAATCGGGCTGATGTTCTGGTCCGTTGCCGAACCGGTCGGTTATTTCACTGAGTGGTTCGGCACGCCGCTGGGTATTGCCGGCGGGACCGAGGAGTCCAAGACCGCGGCGCTGGGTGCGACCATGTATCACTGGGGGCTGCATCCCTGGGCGATCTATGGCGTCGTGGCGCTGTCGCTGGCGTTTTTCTCCTACAACAAGGGTCTTCCGCTGACCATTCGCTCATGCTTTTATCCTTTGCTCGGCGATCGTGTCTGGGGATGGATGGGCGATGTCATCGACACGCTCGCGGTGCTGGCCACGATCTTCGGCCTGGCCACATCGCTGGGTCTGGGGGCGCAGCAGGCGGCCGGCGGGATCGACTTCCTGTTCGGGATCCCGAGCGGACTGTTCTCGCAAACCGTCATCATCGCGGGCGTGACCACGGTTGCGCTGATTTCGGTGCTGCGCGGTATCGAGGGCGGCGTCAAGCTGTTGAGCAACCTCAACATGATCCTGGCCTTGCTGCTGTTGCTGTTCGTGATGTTTGCAGGCGGCCTGTTCGCATTCTTCGGCAATCTCGGTCAGACCGTCAGCGGTTATGCCCAGTACGTGCTGCCGCTGAGCAATCCGGTGGGTCGCGAAGACGATGTGTTCTATCACAGCTGGACGATCTTCTTCTGGGCCTGGTGGATCGCCTGGTCGCCGTTCGTGGGCATGTTCATCGCGCGGGTCTCCTATGGTCGTACGGTGCGCGAATTCCTGATCGCGGTGCTGATCGTTCCGGTGGTGGTTTCCACGATCTGGATGAGCACCTTCGGCGGTTCGGGACTGGATCAGGCGCGCGAAGGAATCGGCGCGTTGGGTGCCGATGGCATCACGGATTCGTCGCTTGCGCTGTTCCAGATGCTGCAGGCCATGCCGATGACCTCGATCACCTCGTTCCTTGCCATCATTCTGGTGCTGGTGTTCTTCGTCACCTCCTCGGACTCCGGGTCGCTGGTGATCGACTCGATCACCTCGGGTGGCAAGATCGACGCACCGGTACCGCAGCGGGTGTTCTGGGTGATGGCCGAAGGCCTGATCGCCGCGGTGTTGCTGGCCGTGGGCGGGGCCGCGGCCCTCAACGCGCTGCAGGCCGGATCGGTCAGTACGGGGTTGCCGTTTGCCATCGTGCTGCTGCTGATGTGCGTCAGCCTGATCAAGGGGCTGATCCACGAGCGGAAGCTGCTGAGTCTTCAGGGCAAGCGGTAAACATAGAAAGTTACGATCAGTCGGGGCCGCGGACCTTGCAAAATGTCCGCGGCCTCGCTTTAATAGGCGCTTGAAGGCTGTTTACGGCGGGCGTCGTATAATGGTTATTACCCCAGCTTCCCAAGCTGGAGATGACGGTTCGATTCCGTTCGCCCGCTCCAGGCTCTCGCCCGGCAACGCCTATTCGATCGATTCGCCGAACGCGACCACGCTTTCAGTAATCGCGGATAGGTCGTATCCGCCTTCGAGGCTTGCCACCAGGCGCCCTTCGGCGTGCTTTTTCGCGATACCCATCAGCTGTTCGCCGATCCAGTAATAGTCCTGGTCCTTGAGCTGCAACTGGGCCAGCGGATCACGCCAGTGGCCATCGAAACCGGCTGAAACCAGGAGCAACTGCGGCTTGAAGCGATCCAGCGCCGGCAGGAGATGCTCGGTCCACAGAGCGCGAAATTCATCGCTGCCCGAGTTGGCGGTCAATGTCGCATTGATGACGTTGCTGGCCTTGGTCGATGCCGGGTCGCCGGTACCGGGATACAACGGTGCCTGATGCGAAGAAACAAAAAGAAAGCGCGGATCGTCCTGCAGGATGGCCTCGGTGCCGTTGCCATGGTGGACATCGAAGTCGACCACGCCGATGCGCTTGAGACCGTGGACCTCGGCCGCGCGCCCGGCGGCGATGGCGATACTGTTGAGCAAGCAAAAGCCCATCGCCCGCGCCGATTCCGCGTGATGGCCGGGTGGCCTGACGACCGCGAATACGGCCCGACCGGGATCGGCGACAACCTGGTCGACGCCACCACAGACTGCGCCGGCCGCCAGCCGCGCCGCGCGCAGGCTGCCCCTGCCAATGTAGGTGTCTGGATCCAGGCTGAGCAGGCTGCCGCTGGCATCCAGATCGACCAGGCTTTGCAGATAGTTGGTCCCGTGCATTCTGGCCAGGTCGCTTTCCTCGACCGGCTCAGCCTCGGCCACCTCTGGATGATCCAGTTGTTCGACGCCGGCCAGTGCAGCTCGCAGCCGTTCGGCGCGTTCCGGGTGGCCGGCCGGCGGCGCGTGGGCCAGGCAATCCGGATGGGTCAGGACGATCAGGCTCATCGCTTGCGTTCGTGGTTCCACAACACCTCGCCGGCGCCCGATGCGCGCGCCACCGTGCGGGCGATCACGAACAACAGGTCGGATAACCGGTTGAGGTAGCGGATCACGCGCTCGTTGACCGGTTCGTGCCGGGCAAGAGAAATCACCCGGCGCTCGGCACGACGACAGATCGTCCTCGCCAGGTGAGCCTGGGCTGCCGCCAGGCTGCCGCCGGGCAGGATGAAATCCTTCAGCGGCGGCAGGTCGGCGTTGAGTCGATCCAGTTCGTTTTCGAGCCGCTCAATGTGCCGATCCTGAATCAGCTCCATGCCCGGCACGCACAGCTCGCCGCCCAGGTCGAACAGGTCATGCTGGACATCGAGCAGCACCGAAGTGATGCCGCCATCGTCCAGCGCGGCAATCAGCAGGCCAAGCGTGCTGTTCAGTTCGTCGACGGTTCCGTACGCCTCCACGCGCATCGAGTCCTTCTGGGTGCGCGACCCGTCGCCCAGGCCGGTGGTGCCGTCATCGCCGGTCCGGGTATAGATTTTCGAAAGCCGGTTTCCCATTGCGTGCGCTCTCTGGATACAACGCTGAAAGTATCACAGATCGGCGCGAAATCGCGTTCACCAAAGCACGGCCCGCCTGGTCCGCGGGATGAGCCCATGGTCTAGTGGATTGTCGTTCGATAAAGCCTCAGACTGGTTCGTGAGATCGAATGCCTTACGGGGAGCTGCGCATGTCTTCATCCACCTACGATGACTGTTTTGGTCGCGCCGCCCGCGATCCTGACGCTTTCTGGCTCGAGCAGGCGAAACGCATTGACTGGTTTCGCGCCCCCAGTCAGGGGCACTCGGATGCCGCTGCAGGCGGCAAGCAGTGGTTTGCCGACGGCGAGCTGAACACGGCCTGGCTGGCGCTGGACGCTCAGGTCCAGGCCGGGCGGGGCGACCAGACCGCCCTGATTTACGACTCGCCGGTTACCGGCAGCCAGCAGAGACTGAGCTACGCCGAGTTGACCGAACGCGTGGCGCGCTTTGCCGGCGCGCTTGCGGGGCTGGGCGTGAGCCGGGGAGATCGAGTGGTGATCTACATGCCGATGGTGCCCGAGGCGGTGATCGGCATGCTCGCCTGCGCCAGGCTGGGCGCGGTTCATTCCGTCGTCTTCGGCGGCTTTGCACCGCACGAGCTGGCCATTCGCATCGATGACGCGCGACCGAAGGTCGTGCTGTCGGCCTCCTGCGGCATCGAGGTCGATCGAATCATTCCCTACAAGCCACTGCTCGACGCCGCGCTGGCGCAGGCCAGCCACGCACCGCGCGGCACGGTCATCCTGCAGCGCGCGCCGGCCCGGGCAGGGCTGCAGCCTGGCCGCGACCACGACTGGACCGCTCTCGAAGCCGCCTCGGCGCCGGTCCCGGCCGTGCCGGTGCGTGGCAACGACCCGCTCTACATCCTGTATACCTCCGGTACCACGGGCAAGCCCAAGGGCGTGGTGCGCGACAACGGCGGCCACGCCGTGGCCATGCACTTCAGCATGGAAGTGGTCTATGGCATGCGGCCCGGCGATGTGTTCTGGGCTGCCTCGGATGTCGGCTGGGTGGTCGGCCACTCCTACATCGTCTATGCGCCCCTGATCTACGGCTGCACCACGGTGCTCTACGAGGGCAAGCCGGTGCGAACGCCCGACGCCGGCGCCTTCTGGCGCGTGATCAGCGAACATCGCGTGGCCGGCATGTTCACCGCACCGACCGCTTTCCGCGCAATCAGGAAGGAAGACCCGGACGGCGCGCTCATGGCTGGTCACGATCTTTCTTGCCTGCAGCGCCTGTTCCTCGCCGGTGAACGGCTCGACCCGCCGACCCATGAATGGCTCAAGCAGCGTACCGGCCTGCCGGTGCTCGATCACTGGTGGCAGACCGAGACCGGTTGGGCGATTGCCTGCAACCCGGTCGGGCTGGAGTATTTTCCGGAAAAGCCCGGCTCGGCCACCCGACCCACTCCGGGTTTTCAGGTCGAGATTCTCGACCCGGATGGGCAGCCTTGCCCGCCCGGGCAGCAGGGAGCGGTGTGTGTACGCCAGCCGTTGCCGCCAGGTTGCCTGCTGGGCATCTGGGAAAATCCGGAGCGTTTTCGCTCGGCTTACCTGAGTCGCTACCCGGGTTACTACCTCAGCGGCGACGGCGGCTACATCGACGCCGACGGCGACCTGTTCGTCATGGGCCGGATGGATGACGTCATCAACGTGGCCGGCCACCGGCTGTCGACCGGCGAACTGGAGGAAATCGTCGCCTCGCACCCGATGGTCGCAGAGTGCGCCGTGTTTGGGGTGGCTGACGAACTCAAAGGTCAGCTGCCGCTGGGGCTGGTGGTGCTCAAGGACGATTGCAGCCAGTCCGCCGGAGAAGTCAGCGCAGAGCTTGTCGCACTGGTGCGCGAAAAGGTCGGTGCCGTCGCGTGTTTTCGCCAGGCCGTCGTGGTTCAGCGTCTGCCCAAGACCCGTTCAGGGAAGATTCTTCGGCGAACCCTGCGGGATCTGGCCGATGGGCAGGAAGTGGCGGTTCCATCGACCATCGATGACCCGGCCATCCTCGAAGAAATCCGCTCGACTCTGTACAGCAAGCCGGTCTGACGGCCGGTCGGTCGTTCTTGACGTTTCGATGTACCAGGACGTAAAAAGCCCCGGCCGTGCGACCGGGGCTTGATCGGAGAGGTCTGGCCCAATCAACTGCCAGAGCCTATCTGGTCGGATTCACGGCGTGGCGATGAAGTCGTGGGACCAGGTGCCGTCCGCCGG
>JAWLFD010000273.1:0-2999 GCA_041685745.1 Wenzhouxiangella sp. | reverse complement strand
CTGTCCGTTTTCAGTGGCTATGGCGAAAGCCTGATCGACTACAACCATCGCCAGACCACCCTGAGCGCGGGTGTTTCGATGTTTCAGTTCTAGCCGAGGTCAGCGTGTACGTCGAGATCGATCAGGTGGCTTGAGTACCCCCGGCCATCGCCGAAAATTCACGAATCGACCGATGCGCCGGCCTCGATCATCGCTGCGCGGACTTTTTCCATGCGGTTCCGGTTCTTGCCCAGGTCCGAATAACCGATCCGGGACGCTGAGCGCATATCGATCTGTCCTTCCTCGCGCTTGAGCAGGAATTCGACATCGTCGGTGAATCGCAGGATTCGCGTGGTCGCTTCGGCCCGGATGTAGTGTTCTGCGGTTGCCGTGATCTCGAAGCTGCGATCCTCGGCGAGGATTTTCCGCAAGGTCTGCCACGCTTGGTCAGGATCACCCTTGATCGTCAGCGGCGCGATGTAATGCGCATCGCCGCTGTCGGCGCTGGAAACGCAGTTCGGGCTCGAGGGGCAGCTCTCCAGTTCGGTGACGGTGGTGGGGTCGACTTTGTTGTCCGGCATGCCTGTGCATCCTGTCAGTAGTAGCGCCAAGATCAGCGCGTGGATGATTCGTTGAGTCATTGGAAATTGCGATTCCTGTCGGGCACGCGTCGGTGAACTGCGGCCTGGTGCAGGGCGAGAACACGCCCTCGGCGACTTCGGAGAGTCCAGTCGTGATTTCTTCGTCCCGCGCGGCCTGTCATTGGGCGAAGCCGCAATGGAGCAAGCAGATGATCGTCCTTGCCTCCGGATGGCGCCTGGCACCTACTGGTAGCCGATCTGGACGGCGACCACCATGAAGACCGCGGCCAGCGCCAGCAGCTTGAGCAGCAGCGGCATGACGAACTTCAGCCAGCGCAGATAAGGGATTCCGGCCAGTCCGAGGATGCCCAGGAGCACCGGGTTGGTCGGCGCCACCATGTTCACGAAGCCGTCGCCGAAGTGGTAGGCCAGCACGCTGACCTGGCGCTCGATGCCGACCAGGTCGCCGATCGGCGCCATCAGCGGCATGGTCAGGTAGGCCTGTCCCGAGCCCGAAGAAACAAACAGGTTGATCACCGCCTGGATCGCCAGCATGCCGACGGCCGAAAGTTCCGACGGCAGCCCGATCAGCGGTTCGGCCATGGCATGCACGATGGTATGCAGCACCTCGCCGTCTTCGAGCAGCAGCGCGATGGCGCGCGCGAAGCCGATCAGCACCGCGGTGGGGGCGAGTTCGGCGGCGCCCTTGCTGAACGTCACGGCGATCCGGTCGGTCGACATTCGTGCCACCAGCCCGACCGCGATCGCTGCTCCGATGAACATCGCGCCGAGCTCGTTCAGGTACCAGCCGCGCTGCGTGATGCCCCAGATCATCAGGCCGATCGCCCCGACGGTCAGCGCGATGACCAGCGAGCGAGTCCGGTCCAGCGGTGGCTGCTGTTCGTGCTTCGGCGGCTGCGCGCCGGGAATGTCGGCGACCAGGCTGGTCGATGGATCGGCCTGCACCATGGTTGCGTAACGCCAGACGTGGTGGACGCCGATGGCCAGGAACGGCACGAAGATCGCGGCCCGGAACGCGATACCGGAGCCCGGCTGCAGTTCGGCGATGTTCTGGGCGATGAACAGCGTGAACGGGTTGATCAGCGTGGCCCCGTAGCCGATGCAGTAGCCGCAGACCATGATGCCGATCGCGGCGACCGCGTCCATCTTCATCGCCCGGCACATCGCCATCAGGATCGCGACCAGCGGAATGTATTCCTCGGCCATACCCAGCGTGGCCGAGGCCGCCGCGAAGATGAACATGCCGGCGGCCACCAGCAGGGCGGGGCGATGGTCGAAGCGCGCGATGAACTTCGACAGGAAAGCCTCGATCGCGCCGGTCTCGCGGATCACCGCCAGTGCACCACCGATGATCAGCACGAAGAAGATGATGTCGGCCGCGCCGACCATCGCGCGCGGCACGACGGTGAACAGCGACCACGGCGGCAGGGTCTCGGCGTCGTCGATCACCCCGTAGGTGCCGGCCACGACGACTTCCCGGCCGCCTTCGTTGACCATCGTCTGGTAACTGCCGGCCGGCAGAATCCAGGTCAGCACCAGCGCGCCGACCATCAGGAAGAACATCAGCACCAGGGTGTCGGGCATGCGGAAGCCGCCCGGGCTCGGGGTGGGGGTGTCGGGCTGGACCATGGACGACTCCGGGGTCAAAGCGTCGTAGTGTAGCGCCCGCCCGGATGGGGCGCGACCGCGGATGAAAATCGAGTCGTGCCGGCATATCCCGGGTTGACCGGCCTAGTGATCCGGATCAATTGGGGCACAATGTGCGGGTGATGCCCGATTCCTTCTCCATCCATCCGGCGGTGCTTGCCGGATGACGCCCCGTCCGTCGCCGCAGAGCCTGTTCCCCGACCGCACCCGCCGCCGCCAGCTGTTTGCCATTGCCCTGCCGGTGATCGGCGGGATGACCTCGCAGAACATTCTCAACCTGGTCGATATCGGCATGGTCGGCCGGCTGGGTGATACGGCGCTGGCCGCGACCGGGCTGGGCAGCTTCGCCAACTGGCTGTCGATGGCCTTCATCCTGGGTCTTTCGACCGGCGTGCAGGCGATTGCCGCCCGGCGCATGGGGCAGGGGGCGAGCGGGGAGCTGGCCTTGCCGCTCAACGGCGGATTGCTGCTGGCGCTGTTGCTCGGCACACCACTGGCCGCGGCCCTGATTCTGCTGGCGCCCGAGATCATGGCCCTGCTCAATCCGGACCCGGACGTGGTCGCCGAGGCCGGGCCCTACCTGCAGGTCCGCCTGGTCGCGCTGGTGGCGGTGGGGATGAATTTCTCGTTTCGCGGCTACTGGTCGGCGGTGCACCTGACCCGGCTGTACCTGGTCACGCTGTTGATCATGCACGCGGTCAACGTGTTTTTGAACTGGGTGTTCATCTTCGGCAACCTGGGCGCCCCGGCGCTGGGCGTGGTCGGCGCCGG
>JAWLFD010000272.1:0-3026 GCA_041685745.1 Wenzhouxiangella sp. | reverse complement strand
TCCGAGGAGCCTAGCCCGCGGGCTATGAATGCTTTCTGCATCTTCCGGCGTTCGATCTGTTTGCGCAAGGCTTCTTCGGAGAAGTTGCTCAGCGACTCCCCTTCTCTCAGGACACTTTCCGCGTCCCGGCGCAGTTCCGGGGTGACGCGCAGCGGTGGAATGGTGGCGGTTTTCATGGGCGACTCACGATGCATTGCATATGCAATACATGTTATACCCGCGATGTCCATGCGGCAAGACCGGCTGAAAGTTGGGTCGATTTTTTCAGACGCCGGCGTTGCGTTTCTGAATTGATCTTATCGGGCTCGGGCTGATCCTGACGCCGAACAAGGGCTGCAGCCAGCGGATGCGCAGCACGATCAAGTGATGGATCAGCGCGCAGCCGACGATCGTGCCGGCCAGCACCAGCGCGGCCTCGACCGGGCCGGGAAGCGCCAGCGGGATAAGCAGCGCGGCCAGCGGCACGATCAGGCTCTGGTGCAGGATGTACCAGGGATAGACCGCTTGGTTTGCATACGGCATCCAGCGTCTGGGCCGGTTCAGCCATGCCGCAGCATAGCCGAGGATGGCCAGCAGGGCGTTCCAGGCATAGAGCGCATTGGCGCCGTCCGAAATGGCCCGCCAGTTCAGGTCCGGCAGCGCGGCGATATCTTCGGCCGGCAGTGCTCGGCCGGCCACGCGCAGGGCCATGTAGAGAGTCAGCCCGATCAGCGCGAGCAGCAGCGTCAGGCGGCGATGATCACACAGCGCGTCCCACACGCCGCGCCGCCGCGCGAGCCAGAACCCGAACAGGAACGCGGGCAGGTACTTTGCGTGCTGGGCCCAATCGTCGGTGAGCGCCTTGGTGTCGCCGAAGCGCGGCTCGAGGAAATACAGCACGATAAACCACCAGGCAACCGGTAGCAGCACGAGTGCGGCTAGCCCGAAGCGACCGAGCCGAACACACTGGCAGGTGTTCTTGCCCGGCCGCAACAGGGCGAGTCCGGCCCCCAGCAGCATCGTGTAGGTCCACAGATAGGCCAAGTACCACAGATGGTTCCAGGTCACGCCGAACTCGGCGCCGGCAAAGCCGCCGTCGGGCCAGGACTGCAGTTGCCAGTAGCGCAGCAGGAAGGCGCCGAAGCCGGCCTCGAACGCGCCGTTGGCGCGGGCTTCCACCCAGGCCTGGATGGGCACGATGGCGAGCATGCCGAAGACCAGCGGCACCAGCAGCAGGCTCGTGCGGCCCATCGCCAGCCTTCCCGGTCGGTTGGCGCCGCTGCTGAGGCCCAGCGCAATGCCTGAGATCAGGAAGATCAGAGGCATGCGCCAGCGGTTAAGGGCCACCATCGGCCACTGCAGCCAGTCCGACGTGGCCGGGCTCTTGATGTGAAAACCCCAGTCGGCGACGTAGACCATGCCGACGTGATACAGAATCAGCAATCCGAAGGCGCCGACCCGCAGGGTGTCGATGTCATAGCGTCGCTGACCTGGACCTTGTTCGATCATGTTCCGAATACCGCGGGGTTCGAATCAATCTTCGTCGGTCACCCAGGCCCGGACAAGCGTTTTGGGACGAGCCGTCAGGGGCCAGGGACGAGTGGCCGCAACGCGGGACGAGCTTCCGCTACCATCTTGCAATGAGCATCGATACCCGGGCGCTGTGGCGCTGGTACAAGCCCCGTCGAAGCCGATTCGAGTGGGGCTTCTGGATTGCGCTGTACCTGGTCAACGGCGTGGCCAACAGCGTGGTTCGCGTGCTCGAAATCGATCCATCGGATGCTACGGCCGGCTGGGAGCCGGTGGTCTGGGAATGTTCGAGCGCGCTGTCGTTTCTGCTGCTGGTCTGGCCGGTCGTGGTGTTGACGCGCCACTGGTCGTGGAGTTGGCAGCACTCGTTTCGTTGGCTGGCCGGCCACGCGCTGGCCAGCATCGTCTACTCGCTGGCTCATGTGGTGATGATGGTCGCGATGCGTGAGCTGGCCTACCGGCTCGCCGGCGGCGACTATGATTTCGGACATTGGCCCAGCGAGTTGTTCTACGAGTACCTCAAGGACGCCCGCTCTTATGTGGGTGTCGTGCTTTTCATCGAGGGCTATCGGTTCATCGTCCGCCGGCTGACCGGCGAAGCGCGCTGGCTGGATGCGCCACCGGACGGGCAGCGCGACGCACCCCGGGTCGATGAGCCGGACTATCCCGACCGTTTCCTGGTCAAGATGCTCGGCCGGGAGTTTCTGGTCCCGGCTACGCATATCGAATATGCCCAGGCTGCGGGCAACTACGTCAACCTGGTCGTCGGCGGGCGCGAGTATCCCTTGCGCAGCACCATGAAGGGCCTGCTGGAGCGACTGGATCCCGAGCGATTTCGCCGCGTGCACCGCAGCTACCTGGTTCGCATTGATCAGGTTACCCAGATCAAGCCGCTGGAAAGCGGCGATGCCCGGCTCACGTTGAGCAGCGGCGCCGTCGTGCCCTGCTCGCGCCGCTATCGCGCCGAGCTGTCCTGAATCCGATGCGCGTGCCGTGTTTGATGGCGGTCTCGACGGATGATAGCGTGGCCAGTTAGTGGCCCACTAGACTACTTTCCCGGGCGCATGAACCAGCACTGGTGAATGCGCCGGTTGCGCTGGAAGTCCTTCGGGATCGACCAGGCCGTGCGGTCTTCGACGGCGTAGCGGGTTGCCAGGGAGGGGTCGAGGCGGAACTTGCGCAGGTTGGTTGAAAAGATCAGCGTGCCTTGGGGCTTGAGCAGGCCCATGGCGTCGGTGATCAGCTCGACGTGGTCGCGCTGGATGTCGAGGGTGTTGTCCATGCGCTTGGAGTTGGAAAAGCTCGGCGGGTCGAGAAAGATCAGGTCGAATCGCTTTGGACTGTCCTTGATCCAGCGGGTGCAGTCGGCGCGCACCAGTTCGTGGATCGGGCTGTTGAGCTGGTTGAGGTGCAGGTTGCTTCGCGTCCAGTCCAGGTAGGTGGCCGACAAATCCACGCTGGTGGTGCTGGCCGCCCCGCCCAGGCCGGCGTGGACCGTGGCCGCGCCGGTGTAGCAG
>JAWLFD010000042.1:0-12621 GCA_041685745.1 Wenzhouxiangella sp. | reverse complement strand
CGGCCGGCCTGGAACAGGTCGCCACGCACCGGGACCTGTCCGGTCTCGACCGGGTCACGTTGGCTTGCCGTTGCGCGGCAACGGGCACAATGAACCGCAAGCCGGGCTGTCGCTGACCGGTCTACCCATCATCGTCTGCAACGAGTCTGCCCCGAAATGACCAAGCAACTTGCCCTGCGCCTTCTTCTGATCGCCGTGTTTCTCGCCGCCGTCGCGGCTTTCTTTGCCTTCGACCTGAACCAGTACTTCAACCTCGAGACGCTGCGCATCCAGCGCGACAGCCTGCTGCGCTTTGCCGAGCAGAACCTCGTGCTGGTGCTGTCGGTCTACATGCTCGTCTACATCCTGATGGCGGCGCTGTCGGTGCCCGGCGCGGCGGTGCTGACCATCGCCGGCGGTGCCTTGTTCGGCGTGGTGGTGGGCACGATCGCGGTCTCGTTCGCCAGCACCATCGGCGCGACCCTGGTCTTTCTGGCCGCCCGTTTCCTGTTTCGGGACGCGATCCAGAAACGCTTCGGTCGGCGCCTGAAGGCGATCAACGAGGGGGTCGAGCGCGACGGCGCGTTTTACCTGCTGGCCCTGCGGCTGGTCCCGGCCTTTCCGTTCTGGGTCATCAACCTGGTCATGGCCTTGACGCCCATCCGCACCTGGACCTACTACTGGGTCAGCCAGCTGGGCATGCTGCCGGCCACCGTGGTCTACGTCAACGCCGGCACCCAGCTGGCGCAGATCGAATCCACCGGCGACATTCTTTCGCCGGGCCTGATCGGCGCCTTCGTGCTGCTCGGACTGCTGCCGCTGCTGCTGCGCTGGGTGCTGCGCATGCTGCGTTACCGCAAGGTCTATCGCGACTTTGCCAAGCCCGCCCGCTTCGACTACAACCTGGTGGTCATCGGCGCCGGCGCGGCCGGCCTGGTGTCGGCCTACATCGGCGCCACCGTCAAGGCCAAGGTCGCCCTGGTCGAGAAAAACCGGATGGGCGGCGACTGCCTCAACACCGGCTGCGTGCCGTCCAAGGCGCTGATCCGCACCGCCCGCCTCATGGCCGAGGCGCGCGACAGCAAGCGCTTCGGGATTGGCCGAATGACCGCCGAGCTCGACTTCGGCGAGGTCATGGACCGCATTCGCCGGGTCATCGCCCGGATCGAGCCGCACGATTCCCCGGAACGCTACCGCGCCATGGGGGTGGACGTCATCCAGGGCACCGCCCGGCTGGTTTCGCCGTGGGAGGTCGAGGTCGACGGACGTCGCCTGAGCGCCCGGGCCATCGTTCTGGCCACCGGGGCCGAGCCGCTGGTGCCGCAACTGCCCGGACTGGCCGACAGCGGCTACCTGACCAGCGACACGCTTTGGGATCTGGAGCAACTGCCCGAGCGCCTGGTCGTCCTCGGCGGCGGACCGATCGGCTGCGAACTGGCCCAGGCTTTCGCCCGCCTCGGCTCGCAGGTCACCGTCGTCGAGATGAGCGAGCGAGTGCTGCCGCGCGAGGATGCCGACGCCGGCGAACTGCTCACCCGACACCTGCGCGAAGAAGGCGTCAGCGTCGCCACCGGGCACCAGGCGCTGCGGGTCGAAAACGGCAGGGAACTGGTCTGCCAGCACGGCGACGGCGAAGTCCGGCTGGGCTTCGACCAACTGCTGGTCGCGCTCGGCCGCAAGCCGCGGACTTCGGGCTACGGACTGGAGCAGCTCGGCGTGCGGCTCACCGACCAGGGCCGCATCGACACCGACGGACTGCAGGCCACCAACTTCCCCAACATCTACGTTTGCGGCGATGCCGCCGGACCCTACCAGTTCACCCACGTCGCCGCCCACCAGGCCTGGACGGCGGCGGTCAACGCGCTCATCCGGCCGTTCTGGTCCTTCAGCACCGACTACCGGGTCATCCCCTGGGTGACCTTCACCGATCCGGAGGTTGCCCGCGTCGGCCTGAACGAGCAAGAGGCCAGGGCGCGCGAGATCGAGGTCGAAGTCACCACCTACGGGCTCGACGACCTGGATCGCGCCATCGCCGAAAGCGCTGACTACGGCTGGGTCAAGGTCCTGACCGAACCCGGCAAGGACCGCATCCTCGGCGCCACCCTGGTCGGCGCGCAGGCCGGTGAAATGCTGGCCGAGTTCGTCCTGGCGATGAAGCACGGTCTGGGCCTGAACAAGATCCTGGGCACGATCCACGTCTATCCCACCTGGGGCGAAGCCAACAAGTTCGCGGCCGGCGCGTGGAAGAAGAACAACCAGCCGGAAAACGCGCTTCGCTGGGCGCGGCGATTCTTCGCCTGGCGGCGCGGCTAGTGGGCCACGAGCGCATCGTCACCATCGCTTTCGGCCTTGCACTGGCCGGCGTCCTGGTCCATGCCGGCGCGCGACTGGCCAGCCCGGCAACGCCGGCGCTGATCGGCGCCGGCCTGATGCTCTGTGCAGGCGCCCCGCTGCTGTTTCTCCTGCGCAAGAAAAAGCCCGCGGCAAGGCAGCATCCGGTGCTGATATCGGCGCTGTGCGGCCTGGGCTGCGTGATGATCATGATCGGCGTTCAGCGCTTCGGCGACCAGCACCAGCCCATGCTGGTCCTCGCGCTGCTGGTGCTGGTCGGCTGGATGGCCTACCAGCGCAGGGTCTGGCGCGCGAACGATACGACCGATCGCTGAAGGTTCGCCGGTTCAGGCGGCGCGCACGCGGTATCATGGGGCCCAGGTGGCAACGCATGCCGGAGGGCTCAATGAACCAGCACGGCGAAAATCCAGCGGTTTCCGCCGGCGATCTGCACGAGCACATCCGCCATTACCAGGGACTGGTCGGCAGCGACATCCAGTTCGCCTTCCAGACCATTCTCGACGCGCGCGAACTCGAAGTCGTCGCCTTCGAGGCGCTGGTTCGCGGCCTCCACGGGGAAGCGGCCGCGACCGTGATCAGCCGGATCGCCCAGGATGACCGCTTCGCCTTCGATCAGGCCTGCCGAATCCGGGCGCTGGAGGCGGCAGGACGCGACGAGATCGATCTGGATCTGCACCTCAACTGCGCCGAGATCAGGCTTGCCAACGTCGATCTGGTCTGCGAGGTAACCCACCACATGGCGCGACGCTACCGCATCGACAGCGATCGCATCGTGCTCGAAATCAGCGGCCTGGAGCGGCTCGGAACCCGGCGCCAGCTCAGCGAAATCGGCCGCATCCTCGCGTCCGCCGGCTTGCGCACGCTGGCCGACAACGTCGGGCGTCACCAGGCCGACCTGTGCTCGCTGGCCGCGTTTGGCCCCGACCAGATCAAGCTCGACCGCGCCGTGACCGGCGAGATCGAGCAATCGTCCTCGCGCCAGGCGGTCGTGCGCGCCTGCATGAGCCTGTGCCGGGATCTCGGCATTCGCCTGGTCGCCGGCGGCATCGAGACCGCCGCCGAGTTCTGCTGGCTGCAGGAGGCCGGGATCGAGTACTTCCAGGGATTTTTCTTTACCCAGCCCGAACTGGACGCCGACCGCCGCTGACCACCCGGTCGGCCGGGTCGATCACAGCCACGGCGGTAGCGGCAGATCGCGCGCGGTCAGGAAATCGCGATCGAAGAGTTTCGAGGCGTAGCGCGCCGCCGAGTCGCACAGAATGGTGACGATGGTTCGGCCCGGCCCGAGCTCGCGCGCCAGCCGCATGGCACCGGCGACGTTGATCGCGCTGGAGGCGCCCAGGTACAGACCCTCGCGCCCGATCAGGTCCCACAGCACCGGGATCGCCTCGGCGTCGGGAATGTTGAACGCGTCGTCGATGATCGCGCCGTCCAGGTTGCCGGTCACCCGGTTCTGGCCGATGCCTTCGGTGATGGAACTGCCGCTGGCGCGCATCTCCCCGTGCTTGACCCAGTTGTACACCCCGGCGCCGTCCGGATCGGCTGCCGCGATCACCACGCCGGCGCGCTTTTGCTTCATCCACAGTGAAACCCCGGCCAGCGTTCCCCCGGTGCCCACCGCGCAGATGAAGCCGTCGACGGCACCGCCGGTCTGGGCCCAGATTTCCGGTGCGGTCGAGCGCATGTGACCCTCGCGGTTGGCGACGTTGTCCCACTGATTGGCGTAGAACACGCCGTGTTCGCTGTGCAGGGACTCGGCCAGCCGGGCTGCCTGGTGGACGTAGTTGGCCGGATCGCGGTAGGGCACGGCGGGGACGGTCCGAAGCTCGGCGCCCATGCTTGTCAGCGCGGCCTTCTTTTCTTCCGACTGCGTTTCCGGCATCACGATCAGGGTTTTCAGCCCGAGGGCATTGCCGGCCAGGGTCAGGCCGATGCCGGTGTTGCCGGCCGTGCCTTCGACCACCGTCCCGCCGGCCTCGATCCGGCCGGCGGCGAGCGCGTCCTGGAGCATGTAGCGGGCGGCCCGATCCTTGACCGATCCGCCCGGGTTCATGAATTCGCACTTGCCGTAAATCTCGCATCCGGTCTGCTCGGAGGGCCCGCGCAGGCGAACCAGCGGCGTATTGCCGACGGCGGCCAGAAAGTCATCAGCAACGCTCATCGCGCCAGTCTACCGTTTTGACGATGGATGACAAATCCACGGCCAGCGGGTATGGTTCGCGACTCGTACATTTTCTTGCCCCGGAGATTGCCTTGCGCCCCGCCCTGCTTCTGCTCGCGCTGCTCGCGCCAATCACCCTGCCCGCCGCCGAGTTGCGCCAACCCGCGCCCGACGTCCACGCCCTGGTCGGAGTGCGCATCGTCAGCGCGCCGGGCCAGGTCATCGACTCGGGGACCGTCGTCATCCGCGACGGCATCATCGAAGCCGTCGGCGCGGCGGTGAGCGTGCCCCCGGATGCGCGGATACACGAATTCACGCGCGAGGAAGGACAGGACCCGATGGTCGTGTATCCCGGCCTGATCGAGCCCTACCTGCCGATCGAGTTTCCCGAACCGGAGGACGAATCCACTCCCGCCGGGCGTCACGCCCTGATCCACCCGGACCGACGCGTCTCGGCCGCCGACTGGCCGACCGATCGCATCGACGAGCTGCGCAAGGCCGGTTTCACCACCGCGCTGATCGCCGGGGCCGACGGGCTGATTCGCGGCCACGGCGTCATCGCCAACACCGGCGACGGGGGCCTGCGCGGCAACCGCCTGGCAGGGGATTTCGGGCAATTCTTAAGCTTCGCCGACCGCTCCGAGGGGCGCACGTTTCCCAACTCGCTGATGGGCGCCGTCGCCCTGGTCCGCCAGACGCTCGACGACGCCCGCTGGCAGGCGCAGGCCCGCGAGGCCATGCAGCGCAATCCGGCCCAGGCCCGGCCCGAGTGGCTGGAGGGGCTGGACGACCTGCGCCCGGCGCTGGCCGGCGACACCCCCATGGTGTTCGAATCCCAGGACCTGCTCGATACCCTGCGCATCCTGGAGTTCATGCCGCGCGGGGAGACCGACCTGGCGATCGTCGGGCATGGTGCCGAATACCAGCGCCTGGACGCGCTGGCCGAGCGCCCGGTTCGCCACATCCTGCCGCTGGACTTTCCACAAGCGCCCGATGTTGAACAAGGCAAGGAGCGCGATGTCGCGCTGGAAGTCCTGCGCCACTGGCACCGGGCACCGGAAAACCCGGCCCGGTTGCTCGAGGCCGGGGTTCCGCTGATGATCACCGCCCACGGGCTGTCATCGCCCGGACAGCTTTACGCGCGCCTGGCCGAGGCCGTCGAGCGCGGCCTGGACGCCGACGCCGCGCTGGCCGCGGTGACCACCGAACCGGCGCGCTGGCTGGGGCTGGAGAACCGGGCCGGGCGCATCGGCCCCGGCATGATGGCCAATCTGGTCGTGGTCGAAGGCGAACTGCTGACCGAGAACCCCGCGATCACCGAGGTCTGGGTCGACGGCCGGCGCCACGTGCTGGCCTCGCTGGAGCCGCCGGCGGTCGATCCGGCCGGCCGCTGGGACCTGGTTCTCGGCCTGGGCGGCATGGGCGACGTCGAAGCCACCCTGTCGCTGGAAGGTCCGCCCACCCGCATGACCGGCACGCTGAACGTGATGGGCAACGACAACCCGCTCAACGAGGTCCGGGTCAGCGGCGAACGCGTCACCGCCACCATCGACGGCGGACGTTTCGGCAGCAGCGGCACGATCTCCATTCGCCTCGACATCGACGGCGAACGCGCCCGCGGCAACGGCAGCGGGCCTTTTGGCGACTTCAGCGTGCGCGGTCAGCGCAGCGCCCGACCCGACGACGACCAGGAGGCCATCTGATGCATCGATTGACGCTTGCGCTCGCCGTTACCGCCCTTGTCAGCCTGCCCGCGCTGGCCGACTGGACGCCCGACATCGAGGCCTGGAACAGCCCTCCGCCGCCGCAGCCGGACGCCGTGATCGTGCGCGGCGCGACCGTCTGGACGGCCACCGACGACGGCATCCTCGAAGACGTCGACCTCCTGGTTCGCAATGGCCGCATCGCCGCCATCGGCGAATCCCTTGATGCCCCCCGCAACGCCGTCGAGATCGACGCGGCCGGGATGCACGTCACCCCCGGCATCATCGATGCCCACTCGCACGCGGCCATCATCGGCGGGGTCAACGAGTCCTCGCGCATCAGCACCGCCGATGTGCGCATCCGCGACGTGATCGACGCCGAGTCGATCAACATCTATCGCCAGCTGGCCGGCGGGGTGACCGCGATCAACCTGCTGCACGGCTCGGCCAACGCCATCGGCGGTCAGATGGCGGTGATCAAGATGCGCTGGGGCGCCCCGCCCGAGGAACTGGTGTTCGAGGCAGCCCGGCCCGGCATCAAGTTCGCCCTCGGCGAGAACCCCAAGCAGAGCAACTGGGCCAACGACACCCCGCGCTATCCGCGCACCCGCCAGGGCGTCGAGCAGGTCATCCGGGAAATGTTCCAGCAGGCCGCCGATTACCGGGCCGCCCACGAAAGCCATCCGCGCGGGCGCGCCGGACGCGACCGCGTTCCACCGCGGCCCGACCACCGCCTGGCCGCGGTGGCCGAAGTCATTTACGGCGAGCGCGACGTCCACAGCCACGCCTACCGGGCCGACGAGATGCTGGCCCTGATGCGCATCGCCGAGCAGTTCGAGTTCACCATCCGGACCTTCCAGCACGTCCTCGAGGGCTACAAGATCGGCCCGCAGCTGGCCGCTCACGGCGCCGGCGCTTCGGTGTTCATCGACTGGTGGGCGTTCAAGCAGGAAGCCATCGACGCCATCGGCTTCAACCCGGCGTTGATGCACGAGGCCGGCGTGCTGACCGGGCTGCATTCGGACAACCCCGAACTGGCCCGCAGGATGAACCTGGAGGCCGCCAAGGCGGTGCGCTACGGTGATCTCGACGAGCACACCGCCTTGCAACTGATCACCGCCTTCCCGGCCGACCAGCTCGGCGTGGGCGCGCGCACCGGCCGCCTGGCCGAAGGCCTGGACGCCGACTTCGTGATCTGGAACGGTCATCCACTGTCGGTCTACAGCCGGGTCGAGCAGACCTGGGTCGATGGACGCCGCTACTTCGACCGCGCCGCCGATGAGCGCATGCGCCAATCTCTCGCCGACGAGCACGCGCAACTGCTGGCCCTGGCGCGCGCCGAGGAGGAAGAGACCTCCGACGACGACGAATCGAACGGCGGCCCGGCAAGCGACGCCGAACCCGAATCGGCCCCGGGTCAACGCCGCCGGGTGATGAGTTTTGCCACCCACCTGACCGGCTACCGCGCCTCCGAACTGGACCATGACCAATACTGCATCCTCCATGATCACTGAAGCCCGTTCCCTGCTGATTCTCCTCGCCCTGCTGGTGGCCGGGCCGGCCCCGGCGGACATCACCGCGCTGGTCGGCGCCACGATTCACCCGGTCAGCTCCGAACCGATCGAAAACGGGGTCGTGCTGATCGAGGACGACCGCATCCAGGCCGTTGGCGCCGATCTCGCCGTGCCCGACGGCGCCGCCGTCGTCGATCTGTCCGGCCTGCATCTTTACCCGGGCTTCGTTCACCCGGCCACCCAGCTCGGCTTGACCGAAATCAGCAGCGTACCGGGCAGCGTCGACACCGCCGAAATGGGCTCGATCAACGCCGCGCTGCGGGCCGAGGTCGCGGTCAACCACGACTCCGCGCTGCTGCCGGTCGCGGTCGCCGGCGGCGTGCTCAACGCCCATGTCATGCCCGGCGGCGGCCTGATTCGCGGCACATCGGCGGTGATGCGCATGGACGGCTGGAGCTGGGAAGAGATGATCGTGCAGACCCCCACCGCCATGCACCTGGCCTTTCCCTCGGGGGCGGCCGGCGACGAGGACAACGAAGACCTGGCGCTGATCGACGAAACCCTGGACCAGGCCCGCCACTGGCGTGCGGCCGAAGCCGCGGCAGAGCGCGACGAAGCGCCTCGTCCGGCTCGCAACGACCAGCTCGAGGCGCTGGGCCCACTGCTGTCGGGCGAGGTGCCGCTGATGATCCACGTCAACGGCATCGCTGCGATCGAGGCGGCCCTGGACTGGGCCGAGGACCAGGCGTTCGAGCGCATCATTCTCAGCGCCAACGCCGACGTGCAGTACGCCGCCGAGCGCCTGGCCGCCGACGATATCCCGGTCATCCTGCGCGGTGTCTACAACATGCCGGTGCGACGCTGGGAGGCCTACGACATGGCCTACGTCGCGGCCGCCCGACTGCACGCGGCCGGGGTGCGTTTCGCCATCGGCGACAGCGGCGGCGGCATGGACGTGGCCAACGCGCGCAACCTGCCCTTCCACGCCGGCAGCGCGGCCGCCCACGGCCTGCCCCGGGACGCGGCCCTGAAAAGCGTGACCCTGTGGCCGGCCGAAATCCTCGGCGTGGGCGAACGTCTCGGATCGATCGAGCCCGGCAAGCAGGCCAGCCTGTTCGCCGCCACCGGCGATCCGCTGGAGCCGATGACCCGGATTCGGCGGGTATGGATCGACGGGTCCGAGTACGACCTGATGCGCGATCGCCACCGGCGCCTGTACCAGCGCTATCGGCAGCACCAGCAGGCCGGGAGCCCCTGAAGTCGGGACGACGGCGCCGTCGATGACCGTTCTGCTGGCCACCCCCGGACGCGACTCCACCGGGCTGGCCGAGGCCATTCGCCGGCACTCCCCTTCCCTCGAGGTCCGGGTCTGGCCCGAAACCGGTCCCCTGGCCGACATTCGATTTGCCGTCCTCTGGAACCAGCCCCCCGGCCTGCTTGGGCAGCTCGGCAGCCTCCAGGCCGTCTCCTCTCTAGGCGCCGGGGTCGAACACGTCCTCGCCGATCCCCATCTGCCGCCCGGCCTGCCGGTCGGACGTCTGGCCGGACAGCGCCTGGCCGCCGACATGGCCAGCTACCTGCTCGCCCAGGTGCTGGCTCACTGGCGCCGGCTGCCGGCCTTCCGCCAACAGCAGGCCCGCCACGAGTGGACGCCCTGGGCGCCTGAGAATCCCCCACGGATCGGTCTGCTCGGCACCGGCACCATGGCCCGGACGGCCGCGCGCGCTTTCCGGGCCCTGGACATTCCGGTACGCGCCTTCAACCGCAGCGGTCGGGGCGTCGACGGGATCACGGTCGAGTCGGGCCGCGCGGGTCTTTTCGCGCTGGCGCAATGGTGCGATTACCTGGTCTGCCTGCTGCCGCTGACCGACCGGACCCGCGGCATTCTCGACGCCGGGCTTTTTGCCCGCATGCGGCCCGGTTCGGTGGTGGTCAACGTCGGCAGAGGCGCCCACCTGGTCGAGGCCGATCTGCTCGAGGCCCTGGACCGCGGCCGGCCGGACGCGGCCATCCTCGATGTCTTCGAGCAGGAACCGCTGCCGGACCGGCATCCGTTCTGGGATCATCCGAAGGTGCACATCACGCCGCACTGCGCCAGCGTGACCGGCGACGAGGAAGCCGCCGGCCTGATCGTCGAGAGCTATCGCCGGGTGGTCGCCGGGCGGGCGCCGCTGGGCGCGGTCGATCGCAGCCTGGGGTACTGACCCCGACGGTTCAATGCAAGCGCTTGCGCACCCGCCGAAGGCTCGGTTCCTGCGGGTCGGTGGCGATGCTGAAGTCCAGTCGCTCCATCAGCGAGATCATGTTGTGATTGTCGGCCAGGACCTCGCCTTCGATCACGTCGAGCCCGCGCGAGCGGGCAACGTCCATCAGCTCGCGCATCAGGCGAGAGCCGATGCCGCGGCCCTGCCAGTCGTCGGCCACGGTCAGGGCGAAATCGCAGCTTTCCTGGTCGGGGTTGACCGTGTACCGGGCGACCGCCACCTGGGTCTCGCTGCCGGTTTCATCATCCTCGCGCACGGCGATCAGCGCCATCTCGCGGTCGTAGTCGATCTGGGTGAAGCGCACCAGCATCGCCTGGGTCAGTTCGCTGACCGCCTGCATGAAGCGGAAGTAGCGCGACTGCGGCGACAGGTTGCGGACGAATTCGCGCTCGATCTCGGCGTCTTCCGGCCGAATCGGTCGAATGGTCAGGTTCACGCCTTCCGGCATCTGCGCCTGGCGCACCAGATGGGCCGGATAGGGGTGGATGGACATGTGCTCGTAGCGCCCGATCGCGGTGTCGGGATGCCCGACCGAGATCCGGGCGTCGACCGCCATCAGGCCGCGCTCGTCGGCGATCAGCGGATTGATGTCCATTTCGCGGATTTCGGGCAGTTCGCAGACCATTTCCGATACCCGCAGCAGGACCTTCTCCAGCGCCTTGAGATCGACCGCCGGCATGTTGCGGAATTCCTGCAGCAGGCGCGCCACCCGGGTGCGCTCGATCATGCCCGAAATGATCACGCGGTTGAGCGGCGGCAGCGCCACCGACCGATCGTTGAGGATTTCCACCCGGGTCCCGCCCGAACCGAAGCTGACCACCGGGCCGAAGACCGGATCGCGCAGCACGCCGACCAGCAGTTCCCGGCCGTAGGGACTGTCGTGCATCTTCTCGATCGTGACCCCGTCGATGCGTGCGTCCGGCCGCAGGCGCTCGGCCTGCTCGACCATGTGCAGGTAGGCGTTGCGCACGTGCTCGGGACTGCTGATGTTGAGGCGCACGCCGTGGACGTCGGACTTGTGGGTGATGTCGGGCGAGTCGATCTTCATCGCCACCGGGTAACCGACGTTGCCGGCCGCCACCAGGGCCTCGCTCGGCGAGGCGGCGCGCGCGCTGGCCGTCACCGGAATCCGGAAAGCCGAAAGCACCGCCTTGCTCTCCAGGGTGCTGAGCGTCGACCGCCCCTCGGCCAGCGCCCCCTGGATGATCATCCGGGCGCTCTTGAGATCCGGCGGCGAGCGGTCGGTCAATGGTCCGGGCACCTGCATCAGCAGACGCTGGTTGCGCCCGTAGGCCGCCAGGTACCCGAATGCTTCCACCGCCGCTTCCGGCGTGGTGAAGTGCGGGACGTGGGCCTCGGTGAACCGATCGCGGGCCGAACGCACCTGGACATCGCCCATCCAGCAGGCCAGCATCGGCTTGCGGCTTCCCGCCGCCAGCTCGGCAACCACGCGCGCGGTGCCGTCGATGTCGGTCATCGCCTGCGGGGTCAGCATGACCAGCAGGGCATCGACCTGGTCGTCTTCCAGGCAGGCCGTGACCGCCGCGCGGTACCGCTCCGGGTCGGCGTCGCCCAGCAGATCGACCGGGTTGCCGTGCGACCACTGGTCCGGGAGCGCTTTTCCGAGCGTTTCCAGCGTGGTCGGCGAGAGCTCGGCCATCCTGATGTCGAGTTCCACTGCCCGGTCGGTCGCCATCACCGCCGGGCCGCCGGCGTTGGTGACGATCGCCAGGCGGTTGCCGTCGGCCCGGTAACCGCTGGACAGGATGCGCGCGGCCGAGAACAGGTTGTAGATGGAATCGGCGCGAACCACCCCGGCGCGTTCAAGCGCGGCGTCGAAGACATCGTCGGAGCCGACGATCGACCCGGTATGGGACATGGCCGCACGCGAGCCCTCTTCGTGGCGGCCGGACTTGATCACGATCACCGGCTTCATGCGCGCCGCCGAACGCAGTCCGCTCATGAAACGCCGCGCATGGTGAATCCCCTCCACGTACAGCAGGATGCTGCGCGTCTCGGGATCCATGGCCAGGTAGTCGAGCCAGTCGCCGAAGTCGACGTCGGCCGCGTTGCCGGTCGAAGCGACCAGCGAAAAGCCGATGCCCTGCGCTTCGGCCCAGTCGAGAATGGCGGTGCAGATGGCGCCGGACTGGGAGACCAGCGCAAGGTTGCCCTTGGCCGCATTGTGTCGGCTGAAGGTCGCGTTGATCCTGTGCGACGGACGCATGATCCCCAGGCAGTTGGGTCCGATCAGGCGCATCTTGTATTCGCGGGCGATCTCGACCAGCGTCTGCTGGCGGCGTTTGCCGGCCGGACCGAGTTCGGCGAATCCGGCCGACAGCACCAGCGCCCCGGCCACACCTTCCTCCCCGCACTGCCGGAGCACGTCGGCCACGGTCGCGGCCGGCGTGGTGATGACGGCCAGATCGATGTCCTCACCGATCGCTGCTACGTCCGGCCAGGCCTTGCAGCCCTGGATCTCGGAGTGATTCGGGTTGACCGGGTAGAGCTCGCCGTCGAAACCGGCATCGCGCAGGTTGTTGAAAACAATTGCGCCCAGCGAGCCTTCGCGATCGCTCGCGCCGATCACGGCGACGTGTCGGGCGGTCAGGATCTGGTCGAGAAAATGACGGTTCACTTGTTTGCCC
>JAWLFD010000271.1:0-3042 GCA_041685745.1 Wenzhouxiangella sp. | reverse complement strand
TGTGGCCGCAGTTGTTTCCCGGTCTGTTCGAGGACCCGGCCAGCCCGCCGAAGCTGGTCGAAAATGCCCTCAAGAGCACCGATCAGCGCGTGGCCGAGGGTCTGCCGGTCACGCCCGGTTTCCTGTTCGCCGCCTTCTTGTGGGGCCGGGTACGCGTTCGGGCCGAAGTGATGGTCGAGGAGGGGCTGGCGCCGGTCGACGCGCTTGCCGCTGCCGGCGAGGAAGCGATCGCGGCCCAGGCCCGCAAGGTCGCGCTGCACCGGCGGTTTTCGACCATCGCCAAGGAAATCTGGTGCATGCAGCCTCGCTTTCGCAAGCGCCGCGGCCAGCGCGCCCTGCGCCTGATCAACGAGCGGCGCTTTCGAGCCGCCTACGACTTCCTGCTGCTGCGGGTCGACGAGGAACCCGAACTGGCCGAACTGGCGCAGTGGTGGACGGATGTCCAGGCGGTCGAAGCCGACGACCGCGCCAGCATGGTCCAGTCGGCCCCCGGGGGTGGCGGGAAGCGCCGACGTCGGCCGCGTCGCCGGAAGCCCGCCGGCACGACGTGAGCCTCGCCTGGGTTGGCCTGGGCGCCAACCTGGGGCGTCCGGAACAGACCCTGGAGCAGGCCCTGGCCGCGCTGGACGGGCTGCCGGATACGCGCCTGCTGGCGGTCTCGCCGGCCTACTGGACGGCGCCCTGGGGCCTGGCCGACCAGCCTGAATTTCTCAATGCCGTGGCCTGCCTGCAGACCGGGCAGTCGCCGATCGGGCTGCTGCGCGCACTATTGGCCGTCGAAGCGGGGCTTGGACGCGCCCGCTCGGGTCCGCGCTGGGGCCCGCGCGAGATCGATCTCGACCTGCTGCTGTTCGATGATCGGGTGCTGCGTTCGTCCGAACTGAGCGTGCCGCATCCGCGCATGCACCAGCGCGCTTTCGTGCTGGTGCCGCTGGCCGACCTGGCGCCCGACCTGGAGATTCCCGGCCGCGGCAGGGTCGCGGAACTGCTGGAATCTCTGCCCGGTGACGAGTTCGACGGCATCCGCCCCGCCGGACCGGTCAGGTCAAGGCCACGCCCTTGACCGAAGCCCAGACGCGATCGTCGATTGCCAGCCCGAGCTGTCGTCGCGAGCGCTGGGTGATTCGCGACAGCAGGTACTGGTCTCCGAGTTTCAATTTCAGCAGGCAGTGCCCCGGGTGGGGATCATCGATGATCTCGGCGATGGTGCATTCGACACAGTTGAGGATGCTGCTGGGCAGAGGCGGCTGGCGGGCGACCGAGACGTCCCGGGCGAGCACCCGGACCCGCAGGACGCCGCTGGCCGGCTCGCTGATCCGCGGCACGTACAGCGTCCCGCCGGGCAGGTGGATGCAGCTCAAGTGTTCGTCGTCGAGGTGGCTGAGCGCGTGGCCGATCAGAACGGCAGAGGCCTGTTCACCGTGGACGAGCGGCAGGTCGGCGCGGGTGATCAGCTCGCGCAGCGGACCATCGGCCCGGATCGTCCCGTTTTCCATGAACAGCATGTGATCGGCCAGCCTGGACACCTCTTCGATGGCGTGGCTGACGTAGAACACGGGGATCGACAGGTCTTCATGCAGGTGTTCCAGGTACGGCAGGATGTCGGCCTTGCTGAGTTCGTCGAGCGCGGCCAGCGGCTCGTCCATCAGCAGCACGCGCGGACTGGTCAGCAGCGCCCGCCCCATGGCCACGCGCTGCCGCTGCCCCCCGGAAATTTCGGTGACCCGGCGATCGAGCAGTGATCCCAGCCCCAGCAGCTCGACGACGTCCTCGGGGTTGACGATGCGATGTTCGGCCGCGATCCGACGATAACCGTACATCAGGTTGCCGCGCACCGACAGGTGCGCAAACAGCTGCCCTTCCTGGAAGACGTAGCCCACCGGACGGCGGTGAGCGGGGACGAAGCTCGCCTCGTCCTGCCAGCACTCCCCGTTGACCACCAGCCGGCCGCGGACCGCGGGTTCGAGTCCGGCCACGCAGCGCAGCAGGGTGGTCTTGCCGCAGCCCGAACGCCCGAACAACGCGGTCACGCCCTGGGCCGGCGCCTCGATGTCCACGCTCAGGCGGAAATCGGCGCGCGCCAGGTCGAACCGCAGCTGGATGGTCAAGGTCGGCCCCGCTTCACGGCAGCACCATCTTCATGCGGCCGTTGACGGCGTAGAGCGTAAACAGCATCAGGAACGACAGCACCAGCAGCAGACCGGACAGCACGTGGGCGGAGGCATAGTCGACCGCTTCGACATGGTCATAGATCGCGATCGAGATGACCTGGGTCTCGCCGGGGATGTTGCCGCCAATCATGAGCACGACCCCGAACTCGCCGACCGTGTGCGCGAAACCCAGCGTGATTGCGGTCAGGAAGCCGCGCTGCGACAGCGGCAGCACGACCGTGAAAAAGCGATCCCAGGGGCCCGCGCGCAGGCAGGCGGCGGCCTCCATGGTGCCCGCACCGATGCTGACGAAGGCATTCTGCAGGGGTTGGACCACGAACGGCAGCGAATAGAAAACCGAGCCGATCACCAGGCCGGTGAAGGTGAAGGCCAGGCTGGGTCCCCCCAGAGCCTGGATCGGGCCCTGCGAGCCCAGCAGCATCAGCATGTAAAAGCCGAGCACGGTCGGCGGCAGCACCAGGGGCAGGGCCACCACCGACTCCACCGCCAGCTTGAAGCGCGAGCGGGTGCGCGCCAGCCACAGCGCCAGCGGCGTCCCGAGGATCAGGAGCACGACCGTGGTGACGGCGGCCAGCTTCAGCGTCAGCCAAAGCGCGGCGAGGTCCTGTGGGCCGATCCAGTCTGGCAGCATCGTGAATCCGGCCTAGCGCGCGCGATCGGCTGCCGGACCCGGCAGGCGGTAGCCGTCTGATTCGATGATCGCGCGGGCCGCTTCGCTGCCGCGGACCCAGTCGACAAAGGCGCGCGCGCCGCGCCGATCTCTGGCGGCGTTCAACAGCACGGCTTCCTGGACGATGGTCGGATAGCTCTCGGCGGCGGGGATCCAACGCGACCCCGGTCCGTGCCGGCGCTCATGGATGATGACCTGGGA
>JAWLFD010000041.1:0-12672 GCA_041685745.1 Wenzhouxiangella sp. | reverse complement strand
GGGCAGCTTCTCCACCCGGCCCTTGGCGATCCACTTGCCCAGCATGCCGCGCAGGGCGTCCGGATCGGTCCTGAAGTGCAGCGCCATATCCGCCAGGGCGGCCCGGCGGTGGGTTTTCAGGTAATCCCTGAGTTCGGAAAGAATCATTCGGCCTGGCTCCTCGGCTGGCCCCGCTCAAGTCTCGTGCAGCACTTTCAGCGGGATCGTCGTGCGGCGTTTTCTTTGCCCGGTGTAGCGCATTGCCGCAATGACAACGCCGGAGATGCCCAGCATGCCGGCGATCCAGGCGGCGCTGGCGGGGTTCTGGCTGAACGTTGCGGCCTGGTAGAACACCGTGGCCACGACGTAGGCCAGCCCGGTGGTCCAGCCGGCAACGAATAGCGCCCAGCGTCGGCCGGCTTCGCGATACACCGCCGCGATCGCGGCGATGCAGGGGAAGTACAGCAGCACGAACAGCAGGTAGGCAAACGCCCCGGCCTGGCCGTCGAAGCGCTGCGCCATGGCGCCGAAGGTATCGACCGAGACTTCCTGGCTCTCGGCGGCGACGTTGGGATCGTCGACCTCACCGATATTCAGCCCCAGCGGATCCAGCCAGGTGCCCATGGCGTCGGCCAGGTTGGCCGGAACGGTGGCCAGGCCCTCGCCGATGGCGCCGAACAGATCGAAGGATGCCTCTTCGGCGCCGTCCGAGGGCAGCACCTCCTCGGTCATGTCGGCGCGCCAGCTCAGCGGTTTGGGGTTGGTCTGGCTGCGCAATTCGGCGGTGTCGCGCTCGCCCAGATCGCTGTAGAGCGAGTCCAGGGTGCCGACCACCGCTTCCTTGGCCAGGAGACCGGTGAAGATACCGACCGAGGCCGGCCAGTTTTCTTCGCTAAGCCCGAACGGGCTAAACAGTGGCGAGATCGTCCGGCCGACTTCAGAGAGCACGGAGCGATCGCTGTCTTCATTGTTGAAGCTGCCGTCGGTGCCGGTGCTGTTGAGCACGTTGAGCACCAGCACCATGGGCACGATGACCCGGCCGGCGCGGAACATGAAGCCCTTGGTGCGATCCCAGGTACGCAGCGCGATGCCCTTGATGGTCGGCAGATGGTACGGCGGCAGCTCCATGACAAACGGGGTGACCGGTCCGCGCAGCAGGGTGTTCTTGAGCACCAGCCCGGTCAGAATGGCCGCGCCCAGGCCGATCAGATACAGCAGGAAGACGACGTGCTGGGCCCAGGCGGCGAAGAACGCGGCCGCGAACAGGGCGTAGACGGGAAGCCGGGCACCGCAGGACATGAAGTGGGCCATGGCCATGGTCATCAGCCGGTCGCGCTCGTTTTCCAGGGTGCGGGTGGCCATCACGGCCGGCACCGTGCAGCCGAAGCCGACGATCATGGGCACGAAAGACTTGCCCGGCAGGCCGATGCTGCGCAAAAAGCGATCCATCACGAAAGCGGCCCGGGCCATGTAGCCGGAGTCTTCGAGAATGGAAAGAAACAGGAACAGGAAGGCGACGATGGGCACGAAGGTCGCGACCACCTGAACGCCGCCGCCGGCGCCGTTGGCCAGCAGCACCGTGAGCCAGTCCGGCGAGCCGATGCTGCCCAGCAGCTGACCGAAACCGTCGACGAAGATCGCCCCGCTGACGATATCGAACGCGTCGATGAACGCACCCCCGATGTTGATCGTGAACATGAACATCAGGTGCATGGCGAGCAGGAACAGCGGAATCCCCAGGGCCCGGTTCAGGGCCACGCGGTCGATGCGATCGGAGATGCTTCGAGTCACCTCGCCCTTGCGCGAGACCACGCCCTGGGTCACCTGGCTGACAAAGCCGTAGCGGGCGTCGGCCAGGCTGATGTCGATGTCGTCGCCCAGAGCGGCCTCGGTCTCGGCCTGAAGCTCGGCGAGCTCTTGCTCGATCTCGGAACCGGCGATCTGACGCGCCAGCGAGTCGCCTTCCAGCAGCCGCACGGCCAGCCAGCGCGGCTCAGCGCGGGCGGCACGGGCCTGGGCCTCGATGCGCGGCAGCAGACGGTCGACGGCCTGTTGAACCGCGGCGGGGTAGGGAATTTCGACGTCCGGCTGGCGCTGGCTGCGCGCGGACTCCAGGATCTGCTGCTTGAGCGCCTGCAGACCCTGACCGCTGGTGCCGACCACCGGAACGACCGGGCAGCCCAGGCGCCGGGCCAGCGCGCCGGCGTTGATCTCGATGCCGCGCTCCCGGGCCACGTCCATCATGTTCATCGTCACCACCACGGGAACCTTCATCTCCAGGAGCTGAGAGGTCAGGTAGAGATTGCGCTCGAGGTTGGAGGCGTCGACGATGTTGATGATCAGGTCGGCCTCGCGGGCGGCCACGTAGTCCCTGGCGATGGCCTCGTCGACCGAGACTTCATCGTCGGATACCTCCAGCGAGTAGGTCCCCGGCAGGTCGACCAGCTCGAACGCCACCGCGTCGAAGGTATAGCGGCCGATCTTGCGCTCGACGGTCACGCCCGGCCAGTTGCCGACGCGCTGCTTGGTGCCGGTCAGGGCGTTGAACAGCGTGGTCTTGCCGCAGTTCGGATTTCCGACGACGCCGAGGATGTATTGCTCACTCATAACGAACTCCGCTCTACTGTGTTTTCTCGACCAGAAGGCTGGCAGCCTCGTCGGTGCGCAGGCTCAGGGAAAATCCGCGCACCCGGATTTCGACCGGGTCGCCCATGGGGGCGTAGCGGGTCACGGTCAGCTCGGTGCCGGGCGTAAGTCCCAGGGAGAGCAGCTTGCGACGATAGGCCTTGGAGCCATCTCCGAAACCCGTCACGCGGGCCGAGTCCCCCGCGGCCAGTTGCTTCAGCGTCGATGTCATTACCGTTTTCTCCTTAACAAGAGATATCCCTGTCTAGCGCTCGATGACCATGATCTTGTGCGCCATGCCGGCGCCGAGGGCCAGGCGGGTTTCGCCGCGCAGCACGACCAGCTTGCCGCCCTGGTGCAAGGAGACGACCAGTTCGCTGCCGACGTTCAGGCCCAGCGAGGTCAGGCGCATTTCCAGGCCCTTGCCCCCGCGCAGCCGCTCGACGCGAACCCGCATTCCCTCGCTGGCCATGGCCAGGGGAAAGGTTTTCTCTTCGCTGTGTGCGGACACGGTCATCGTTGATTGATTTCCTGGCGCGATCGAAAACAAATTAACACGAACAGGAATGATTCTGATTTGCGATAGATCAAATACTGCCGGATTCACCAAGGGTAGGCTTGCCTGGCAATGCAGTTGACCGGAAGGAACATCCAGTGGAACCAAAAAACCGAACCTACCGACTTCCGATGCTGATCGCGGGCTGCCTGCTGGCCGCCGGTGTTGCCCAGGGGGAGACGCCGTTTGGCGACACGCTCAGTGGTGACTGGGACGGGGCACGCACCTCCTTGGTGGAAAAAGGGATCACGATCGAGGCGGCCAATAACACGGATATTTTTGTCGGGATCGATGGCGGCGCCAGCGACGACACCACCGTGTCCAACCTCTTCGAGTTGGCCACGACCATCGACTTCGAAGCGCTGGCCGGCCTGCGTGGCGGCACGCTGTTTTTCCTCGGCGCGGGCACCCACGGCGATGACCCGGGTGAATTGTCGGGTTCCATCCACGCGCCCAGCAATCTGGCCGCCGACGATGCCTGGCGGGTGCTCGAATTGTGGTACGAGCAGGCCATGTTGCAGAATCGTATGGGGGTGCTGGCCGGCATCTACGCGGTCGATTCGGAATTCGACGCCAAGGAAACCGCCGGCGTTTTCCTCAACGGCGGCTTCGGCACCGGACTGGATCTTTCCGAAACCGGCATCAACGGCCCTTCGGTCTATCCGGTCACCGGGCTGGCGCTGCGCGCACGCTTTCAGGTCACGCCCGAGTTCGGCCTGCGCGCAGCCCTGGCCGAAGGCATTCCGGGTGATCCGGCCGATCCGACCGCGTTCGAGATCGATCTCGACGATGGCGGCGGTACCTTCCTGATCGGCGAAGCAGACTGGCAGCCGGCCGGCTTCGAGTTCCTGCGTCTGGGCCTGGGTGGATGGCGCTACACCATGCAGTTCGAGCGCCAGGATGGCGCGGGTACCGAAGACGGAACAGCGGGATTCTATGGCTTTGCCGAAGGGATTCTGTATACCGAGCCGGGCAGCGACGGCCAGGGGCTGAGCGGCTTCGTTCGCGCCGGGCGCGCCGATGAAACGGTCAACCAGTTTGGCAGCTATCAGGGCGCCGGACTGGTCTACACCGGACTCTGGCCGGGGCGCGATAGCGACGTGCTGGGCCTGGGCGTATCCTCTGTAGTCAACGGCGATGACTTTGTCGACAGCGTCCGCAACGCCGGCGGACGGGTCGATCGCCGCGAGACCGTTTTCGAGCTGACCTACTGGGCCGAGGTCCTGCCCTGGCTGAGCGTGCAGCCTTCGATTCAGTACACCATCGATCCGGACACCGATCCGGACATCGACAATCATCTGGCCGTGGCGATTCGTCTCGGCGTGACCTTGTAAAAAGATCTGGGGAGAAGCGAATGAGCGAGCATTCTTATCGATTCACCACTGTGGCTGCGGTCGCGCTGGGCATGGCAATGCTGGTGGCCGGCTGTGCACGGACGCCCGAAAGCCCGGATTCGCAGCGGGCGGGCACCGATTGCGTTCCGGACCCGGCCACCCCGCAGGCGCCGACAGAGATTCGTTCCCAGTCCAATCCGCTGACCATGACGGCCGAAGACCTGGCTGCGGGTCGCGACCTGTATCAGGATAGTGCGCGCCCGACAGCCTGCGCCCAGTGCCACGGAGCCGACGGCGATGGGCAGGGTCCGCTGGCCCGCCATCTCGAGCCGGCGCCCCCGAATTTCACCTGCGACTTCTACCGCGACGTTCCGGATGGCCAGTTGTTCTGGATCACCCGGGAAGGCTCGAATTTCATGACCATCGAACCCGGCCATACCGACGTCCGCCGCCCCGGGCGACGAGATCGGCCAACGGCCATGCAGCCGCACCGCTACTTTCTGTCCGAAGAAGAGACCTGGCAGGTGATTGGCTACATTCGGACTTTCCACGCCGACGACAACTGATCATCCCCGTCCGATCGTCGGATACCGCGGCCCGCGTCACTCGGACGCGGGCCGCCTGGGCTCAGAAGGTTCACCCGGGGCGGCGGCGACCCTGAGCCCATGAAGCCTCGGCGATAATGGCATCCGGTCTGAACGGAATTCCTTGCTGCTTGGCTTCGACACACCCATCAAACCGGGTTCTTGCCCTGAGTGACCACCCGACGCGCCGTCGGGGGGAGGGCTGAATCATTCCCCTGCGTTCCCCCGTTCGACACATTGATCGCGGCGTGCGCTCGTCAAGCACGCGGGCGGCGTTTTTTCGCTTCGCGCTGGTTGGCGTGACCATCTCGGTCATTGATGCCGGCCTGGTCTACCTGCTCAAGGATCTCCCCGGGATGAATGTCTACCTGGCACGGGTGTTTTCTTACGCGGCCGCGATGGCGACGGGTTACGTGCTCAATCGCTACTTCACCTTTCACCATGTCGATTTCGGACGCAATCTGATCGATCAGCTGGTCCGGTTTTTCAGCGTCCACTCGGTGGGCGGTCTGCTCAACTTCGGGGTGTTTTCGCTGGTGGTGTACTTCGGCGAGCAGGCCGATCTGACTCGCTTTTGGAGTAGCGTCATGCCTTTGCTCGGTGTCTGGCTCGGGGGTGTGGTCGGGATGTGCTTCAATTTCCTGGTTTCGCGCAAGCTGGTGTTCGATCCCTGAATTGAAGATCAGGTCTGCACGTCGTTCCGCTAGACTTCGGCCCCAGCTTGAAGGAGCCCTGACATGCTCAACATGGATTTCGGTAAGCGCGTAGTCGTTGATGCCAATGCCCTGGACTGGTTGCCCAGCCCGTCCGGCGGTGTCCTGCGCAAGCCGCTGGCCCGTGAGGAGGCCGAGCGTGGCCATGCGACCAGTATCGTGCGCTATGAGCCTGGTGCTGCTTTTGACCGGCACGAGCATCCTCTGGGCGAGGAAATCCTGGTTCTGGACGGCACCTTTTCCGACGAAACCGGCGACTACGGCCCCGGCACGTACCTGCGCAACCCGCCCGGCAGCGGCCATGCGCCTTTCAGCGAAAGCGGCTGCACGCTGTTCGTCAAGCTCCATCAAATGCAGCCCGAAGATCAGGCCAGGGTTCGCGTCGATACTAAAAGTGCGACCTGGCAGCCCGGTATCGGCGGGCTTGAGGTGATGTCCCTGCACGCCTTCGGGACCGAGCACGTGGCCCTGGTGAAGTGGCCGGCCGGTGAGCAATTCCAGGCCCATCGCCACCATGGCGGTGAAGAGATCCTGGTGCTGTCGGGTGAGTTCATCGACGAACACGGCCGCTACCCGGCCGGTAGCTGGATTCGCTCACCGCACGGCAGCGTTCACCAGCCCTGGGTGGAGCAGGAGACGGTGATCTGGGTCAAGACCGGCCATCTGGGCTGACGGCCCCGGCGCCGTCCATCTCAGCGGCCGAATCGATCGCGGAAGATCGTGTTGGCGCGCAGCTCGGCCGCGCCGATGTCGCAGCGCGGCACACCGTCCTCGTCCCCGTCGCGGGGCCGGGTAATGCCGCGGGCATCAGCGGTCAGGCAGCTGGGATCGTCGAAGGCATCGACGACCGGGCTGGCGGCGCTCGGCAACCTGACCGGCAGGCCGTCCAGGCCGGCGGCCAGCGGTTCAAGTTCAGCCGAGTCGATCAGCAGGTCGCTTGCCAGCGGCGTGAGGTTGCAGCCGGTCAGGTCGCCGAAGGCGTTGTTGCCCAGCGAGACCAGGCTGGCATTCGACGACACCGCACAATTTACGGCGTTGCCGGTGGGGTAGTTGTCTGTCAGCACCGAGTTGGCGATGGTGACGTTCATGTTGTCGTAGACGTGCAGTGCCGCGCCGAAGGGCGATTCCCAGCCGGTGCCGCCGCCGGTGCCGACGATGGTCACGTGTTTCAGCGCGACCTCGCCACTGCCGGTGAAGGTCAGTCCGCCGCCGCTGCCGCCGGTGACGGTGACATTTTCCATGACACCTGAGCAGTCAAGGCACATCAAGCTGCCGCCATCCACGGTCGAGATATTGTTGTCGAAGGTGGTGTCGCGGATATCCAGCGCGCTGGTTCGAGTCAGGATCGCCCCACCAAAGCTGCTCTCGATGGTATTGCCAGTGAAGCGGACGCGGCGGACGGTCAGAGAATCAACGGGCGCGGCTCGCAGCCCGCCGCCGCTGATCGTCATGCCTTCCAGGCGCAGATTGGTGCCTGAATTCGTCGTCAGTCGCTCACCATGAATAAAGGTCTTATCCGGCCCGTTGCCGACCAGGGTCAGATTGCCTTGAAGCGACAGGAAGTCATCGAGCACAAAGCGACCGTTGCCCAGGGCAATCACTTTCGCCACGCCAGCAGCGCCGGCCTCTTCCACGGCCGCACGCAGGGTGCAGACCCCGTCGGCCGATGCGCAGACCCCGTCGCCCGGAGTGGCGTCCGGCAGGTCCTTGAGCACATCACCGGCCGCCCCGACCTGGAAATCTGCCGGCTGGCTGACCGGTGTGGTCAGCAGCAATTCCAGCCTGGGATTGATCGGGGTCTGGTTCAGCGTCGCCTCGGCCTCGCTCACCAACAGCGTGCCGGAGGGCGTGTCGGCACCGACCTGGGCAGTGATATTGAAGGTGGTCGCCTGGCCTGGGGAAAGGTTGGCGACGCTGCAGTCCAGCCAGAAACCGCTGCGCGTGCAGCCGGCCGGCGTCGTGATGCTGGCCTCATCGAAGCCTGAACCTAAGCGAATGGCCAACTGAATGCCGGTGGCGGTGAGCCCGAGGCCGGCATCGGGCAGGCGGTTTTCGACCTGGAACTGGTAGCTGACGAACTGGGTCGGCAAGGCCACGTCGGTGGACGGCACGGCGCTCAAGGCCAGATCGATCCCGTCGGCGATCGAGAAGGCAATGTCCTCGCAGCCGATCAGTGACAGGCCAGGCGTGGGGATCTCCGTGTCGCCGGGTCCGGGCTGCAGGCGATCGGTGACGCAGACCTCGGCGGTCTTGTTGCCGGCGCTCAGGTAGATGTGATCGGCGGTGATTCGTCCCGAGTCAGTGCCGCCGTGGCCGAGGATCGGCCCGGTGGGTTGGCCGTCGGCATCGAAGTCACCCTCGGCCTCGACCGTGCCGTCGCCCCAGTCGATGAGCACGGTGTGATTTTCGTCCGGGTCGGGGTCGCGGAAGGCCAGATCCAGTTGAACCCGATAGCCGGTGCCGCCCTCGATCGGCGCGTCCGGCACGCTGATGATCGGCGCGTCATTGATTTCGATGATCTCGACCTGGACGGTCTCGGGCGCAGAGGTCTCGATGCCATCGCTGACGGCGAAGCTGAAGCTGTCCTCACCGAAGTCGTCGGCCCTCGGCACGTAGCTCGCATTCTGGCCGTTGATCACGACCTCGCCCTTTTCCGGCTGGTCGACGACGATATAGCTCAGGTTATCCAGCGGATCCGGATCGCTGCCGTCCAGCGGAACGGGAGTCGGCTGGTCTTCCATCACCACCACGCTGATACCTGAGTTGGCGAACGGCGCGCGGAAATTGCGGCTGACTTCCACTTCGACTTCGGCCGGCGCGCTGACTTCCGGCTGACCGGTGAGTGGATCGCGCACGCCGTCACTGACCCTGAAAGAAAAGCGGTCGATGCAGTCAGCGCTGTCCTCGCAGGCGAATTGGTTGGTGGATTGATAAACCAGATCAGCATAGTCATCGCCGATCTCCACGAAAGGTGTCAGCAGCGAGATATGCAGCAGGTTGGTGGTCGGGTCGAGAATGTAGAAGCGGCTGGAATTGACCGACACGTTGCGTGGGTTGCCGAAGTCGCCGACGACGAAACCCGAACCCGTGCCGGTGGACTTGGCCTGACCGGCGAAGAAACCGTCGGTGGAAAAGCGCTGGATGCGGGCATTGCCGCCGTCGGCGACGTAGATGGTGCTGTCGGGGGCGATGTCCAGCGCCGGCGTACCGCGTAGCTGACCGGGCCGGCACCCCCACCTGGGCTGACCGCCGATGCCGAGACCATCGCAGATGACCGCTTCTTCCGGGTTGAAGCTCTCATCGACCTGGCAGATGTCGTCGCTGCAGGAGAAACCCAGTGTCCGGCGATTGGCGACATCACACACCGCCTGATCGCCCGGCGCCAGATCGATATCGCAGCGGCCCAGCCAGCCTTCAAGCTCGCCGGGATAGGCCAGACTGTCGCCAGCAATGAAAGACGGCGTATAGCGATACACGCGGCTGTTGCGACCTGCCAGGATTCGCCCATCGGCATCCAGAGCGAGCTCGTTACCGTTACCGTTGAAGCTGCTGTCCTGATTGAGGGTGCCGATGTAGGTCGCGGTGTGCGAGCAGTTGGGCGTGACCGCGCAGTCGAAGTCCGGCGGAAGCGTCCCATCAAGGACAAGAATGGCGCCGGCACTGTTCAGGACATAGATCAGATCGTTGTCATCCACCAGCGTGCTGGTGGCTCCGAGTACCGTGCAGCCGCCGCCGGCTTGTGGCAGGCCGGTACAGGCCAGTCCCGTGGCGCGATTGCGGATGTTCCGAAGGCTGTAGCTGATCTGGAGATCCAGATCGAGGTTGTAAACCTTCAAGCCCGACCCGCTGCTGTCGCGCGAGGTCAGATAGACCCGATCGCGGCCGGGATCGAGGATCACATCGCGCAACTGATCGGCATCGATGTTGCGGGCGTTGAGCAGAGCGCCGTTGTTCCCGAACACCGCGATCCGGCCTTTGCGCTGGAGCGTGACCGGCGACCCGGCCTGGCAGTCGATATAGCCCTTCTCGACCACATAGGTGCGGCCGTCGTCGGTGACGCTCAGGTACTCCGGTTCGGACGGGAACTCGAGGTGGAAATTGCGATCGTTGCCCTCGCCGTTGGTGCAGATGGCCAGCAGTTCGGCATCCGTGATCGACTGCTCGATACGGAAGTCCTCGATGAAATACGGATACAGCGGCGCGACAAAGAAGCCGTTCTCCGGCCGGTCCTCGATCTTGAAGCGCAGCGGATCGCCGTCGGGGTCATTCCCCTGCAAGCGGATCGGCGTCGGCTCGAAGGAAATCGCATCGGGGCGGGATGGTCCGGTCTGGGCCAGGGCCACGGGCGGGATGTTCGAAGCCTTGATATTGACAATCTGGACCGCTTGCGATGAATTGCCGGACGCATCGATCGCCGTCCAGATGACTTCGTGCAGCCCCAGGCCCAGCGGCAGATCGGCGTCGTTGCTGACCTGCGGACTCAGATCCACCAGGTCGAACAGGGCCGGCTGGCCGAGATCGCTGACCTGGGTCGAATCGATTTCAACGATATCCGGTGGCGGCACCAGGGTCGGCGGCTGGCGATCCAGCACCTCGATGCGCATCGTGGTGACGGTCTCGTTCGGGTCGCCGGCCAGGTTCGGGCCCGGATCGCGCGCGGTCCAGGTCACGAAGAAAGCGTTGTCCTCCGTGTCGGTGCTGACCGGCCAGAAGGTTCTGAGCTCTGGGTTCGGGAAGCTGACGCCGAGCGTGGTGTCGCGATTGCAGGCATCGCTGACATTCAAAAACGAGCGCAGGATGTTCTCGTAGCGTCGCCGCGATACCCCGCCGACCTCGTCGGCTTCGATGGTCACGTGCAGCACGCTGCCGACCAGCTCGGCGACGGCGTTGCCGTTGCTGCCGGGCAGCGGCGTGATGGTCGGCGGAATCTCGTCGAATATCCGCACCCGCTGCAGGCTGGCCTGGGCGTTCGGCAGGCGCCAGCCGTCGATCTGTACGTCCAGCTCCTGCAGCCAGGTCTCGCGCCAAATATTGAAGAGGATCGTCACCCAGGGATCGGTCTTGGCACCCGGCGGAATGCCGGGAATCGCGATATCGAGCAGATCGACGGGGCTGACGCGCGGACTGGCCCGCCACACCACGGTGTTGTCACCGACCGGAAATGACAGCGTTCGACCGATGTTGTAGGGGCACTCGTACAGTGGCCCCGAGCCCTCGAACTGGCTGTAGCGCACGCTGCCGTCATCGCGGCAACGCTCGTAGACCCTGTCGCTGGCGTCAAAGGAGGCGCTGGACAGGAGAAAATCAAGATCGGTGAATCGAGCCGCCGGCGGGCGCGGATTGCCGGCCAGCAGCACCACGTCGACATCGGTGTTGTGATGGGTCATGCGCGGCGTGCCGAGCTCGCCCCAGTCGCTCTGGGTCTCGATCGGGATGCCCAGCGCATCGGAGTACTTGAAGGCCATGTGCGGCTGCTCGAATTCGACCTCGCATTGGCCGGCCGACACGCGGCGCTCGATATCGTCGGGCGCATTGAGGCTGGGTTTGCAGAACTTCAGCGCCAGGTTCGAGGCATAAGCCGCGCGACCGGCGGCCGCCGCTGCGGGGAACGGCGTCAGGCTGATGAAGAAACTCAGGTTGTAAGCCACGCCCAGCGGAATGATGCAGGCCAGGGCGCCGGTGTTGCTGCGGGCGATTGCGCTGGCCCGCAGGGAAAAGTCGGTCTCGGGCAGACCCATTGAGAGTACGCGCAGCTGCGGGGCATCGGGATTGGGATCGATGCGGCGCAGTTCGATGCGGTTGAACGGCTCATCGGAGGCGAGTGCGATGCGCCCGTTTTCGATCACCGCCACGCGGCTTCCGCGCACGGCTCGATGCGCGAAGACTTGTCGACCGATTTCGTGCTCGTCGAAGTAAAGACTCAAGGCCAGCATGGCCAGGTCCGCGGGATCGTCCACGCCGATGGCCAGTCGATCCTGCGGCTCGGAGAATCGCAGCTTGAGGGGCTGCTGCTGATCGACCACGACGGTGCCGCGGTCGACGGCGACCTGATCGAGCGTGAAGGCATCCAGGGGTGAGTCCAGGCGAGCGCCATCGGCCTGGATTTCGAACAGATCAAGGCTTCGAAACGAACGGACTTCGTCGCTGGCCAGCACCCGAATCGTCGCCTGCGGCTGTGTGGGAAACAGCAGCAGGCCCAAAAAGAACGCGGCAATCGTCAAACGCATGGCAGGCATCCAGAGCAGTCAATAGTCTCCTGCCACTCTGGGCCTCATCGTCCCGCAAGGGAATGAACCAAGGTTGCAGATTCTTGCCTGGAGGTTGCGGGCCTGAGGTTTGGAGGTGCCTGGTTGCTGCCTGCACCGCAGCCGGGCAAGCGCATGGCAAAGCCAGGCTGGCTATTGACCTTTACTCGCCTTGCGCCGCAGGCTGCCTCGGACCGCGACGCCGATAATCGCGATTCCAAGACCGCCGTAGAGAAGGAACCGGTACACCGTATCCTCCAGACCAAGGCCCAGCATCGGCAGTATGATCGACAGAGCGATCATCAAGGCACCAATGACCATGTAAGTATCGCCGCGGTTTTTTGCGGGCTTGCTGTCGGGAGATGCCATGAATTTGAAACTCGGGATTGTGGACCCAGAAGTATAAGCGGCTGGCTGATTGATGGACCTGAACGCTGCCACGGTCGACTGCGACCTGATCCGGCGTGCAACTATCCACCGTCATGGACCGATGTCGGCAGGTGATGGAGCGAGCGTGTGAACCTGCTAGTCCGGGTTTGATCGAGCGTGGCTGCCATGGGTGCGCAGGTACGTTGCCGGCGTGGACTGATAGCGCTCCCTGAACCGGCGCGAGAAGTGCGAAACGCTGGCAAAGCC
>JAWLFD010000270.1:0-3060 GCA_041685745.1 Wenzhouxiangella sp. | reverse complement strand
CCAGGAGGTGATCTGCTTTCTGCTGCTCAGCGCCGATGCCGATATCCGTGAACGGCAGCTGCTCGTCATCGCCCGGTCCCTGGGCAGCGAGAGCGAGCGCCAGGTTTCCGTGCTCTGGCAGGAAGGGCGGACCCTGGCGCGGACACAGCGGCTGCCGCTGCTGGAAATGGCTTTTCCGGGTCTGCGTCGCCGGCCACACAAGGAATTGATCGCACTGATGGGCCTGATCGATGAACTGATCGCTGCCGATGGCCGGATCGGGGTGTTCGAGTACAGCCTGGCCCGGCTGACCTCGCAGCAGGTTCTGGAAATCCTGCATCCGGACCGTTCTCGCCCTGGTGGATCGAAAACGCTGACCGGGATGACCGACGAGCTGGCGCGGGTGATGGGTCTGCTGGCCCTGCATGGCCATGCCGATGATGCCGAGGCCGCGTTGTCGGCCTTTCGCTCGGGCATGGACGGATTGGTTGATCCGCTACCCGAGGCCCTGCCGGATCTGGATCAGTGGCCAGACCGGCTGGACGCGGCGCTGAAACGTCTCGATCGGTTGCGACCCGAGGCCAAGCAGAGGCTCGTGGCCGGTCTCGCCCGCTGCGCGCTGTACGACGAGCAGGTGGTCGAGGAAGAACTGGAACTGCTGCGCGTCATCGGCGGCCTGCTGCACGTGCCCCTGCCCCTGCTCGCGGGCGCTCGCAACGAAGCGGTCAGTCCTCCAGGGTGAAGCCGACTTCCACGGTGACCTGCCAGTGCTGGACGCGCCCGTCCTCGATGTGGCCGCGGGTATCGATGACCTCGAACCAGCGCAGGTTTTTCAGCGACTCCGAGGCCTTGTTGACGGCGCGTCGCACGGCATCGTCGCTGCTTTCGGTGGACGAGCCGGTCAGGCGAATCTGCTTGTAGACGTGATCGGACATGGAAGGTCGCTCCTGTTGGTTTCAACTGAATCGGCAGACTAACAGTTCGACCGGCACGAGGCTGTCGCCGCGGCGCTATTGATCCCGATTCGTTTGATCGCCATCCATCTGAACCTCCATGGAGTATTCGATCTGACGCTCCTTGACCCGCGTCGGCGGATTGATCCAGACGATACGCACGCCGGCGCTCTTGGCCACCCGCTCAACGGCTTCAACGTGCTCTCCGTTGAACTCGCGCGTCTTGACGGTGCGGGTATCGGTTGTGGCGCAGCCGGTCACCAGCGCGGTAGCGACCAGAAAAATGGTGAGCAGCAGTCGGTAGGGCATGACAGATCTCCTTTATTGAAGCTCCACGCAGGGCCTGTGACAGCCATAGTAGACCCAACAACCGGTGGTCGCGTCAAATCGACATCACGCGGCTTGCGCCGACCGGCTCATGCGCCCATCGAGCAGCCGAATCGCGGTGGCTGCTGCGGTATGCTTTGACCCCTGTTCGAAAATGATGGAGACGATGAATGCCTAGCCGGAAAGACTCAGGACGCCAGGCGCACCAGACGGTGCAGCGGACCCGGCCCCAGCGCGTGCTGATATCGGTTCTTCTGCTGGGCATTCTGACGGCTTGTGCCACGCCCGAGCCGGCCTCCGTGGACGGACCTGATGCATCGCGGCCGTCGGCCGGTGCAGCGACGGCCGGCGTCGCCGCCGCCCACCCGCTGGCGGTGGAGGCCGGGCTGGACGTGCTGGCGCGCGGCGGCACGGCCGCGGACGCCGCGGTTGCCGTGCAGGCCATGCTGGGGCTGGTGGAGCCGCAGAGCTCGGGTATCGGCGGCGGCGCCTTCCTGCTCCACTATGCCGCCGACAGCGGGGAAATCACCGCCTTCAGCGGTCGCGAGACGGCACCGGTCGGCGCCGAGCCGGACATGTTTCTGGACGCCGAGGGCGAACCCTTGAGCTGGTTCGAGGCCATCGTCGGCGGCCGTGCGGTTGGCGTGACGGGTGTGATGCCCATGCTGGGCGCGGCGCAGCAGCGTTTCGGCGCCCTGCCTTGGTCGGCCTTGTTCGATGCCTCGATCGGCGCGGCCGAAGACGGCTTCGAGGTACCGCAGCGCCTGGCCCGCTTCGCCGCCGGCGGGCGCTGGCCGCAGGCCGAGGTACCCGACGTGATCGAATTGTTCACCAACGCCGAGGGCGAGACCATTTCCGCCGGCGAGATCTGGCGCAACCCTGACTACGGCCGGACCCTGCGGCGCATGGCCGAGCGCGGTCCGCGCACCCTGCTGGAGCCGCCGATCTCGACCCGCATCATCGAGCGCGCCAGCCAGCCGCCGCTGCCCGGCACGCTGGTCCAGGCCGATTTCGATGCCTACGCGCCGGTCATGTCCGAGGCGATCTGCGGTGACTTTCTCGACCACCGCGTGTGCGTCCCGCCGCCGCCGTCCAGCGGCGTGGCCCTGCTGCAGATGCTGGCCCTGCTGGAACACACCGATATCGATCAGCGCGGTCCCGATGATCCGGTCGCCTGGCTGCAGTTTGCTCAGGCCAGCCGCCTGATGTATGCCGATCGCAACCAGTACGTGGCCGACCCGGCGTATGTCGATGTGCCGGTGGCCGGGCTGCTGGATCCCGACTACGTCGCCGAGCGCGCCGAACTGATCGGCGATCGCGCCGGGTCGCTGCCGGAGGCCGGTACGCCGCCCGGACTGGCCTGGGCGCCGGACGATCGTTTCCGCCACACCGGTACCAGCCACTTCGTGGTGGTCGATGCGGCGGGCAACGTCGTGACCATGACAACTTCAGTCGAGTCGATCTTCGGCACCGGCCGGACGGTGGGCGGCTTTTTCCTCAACAACCAGCTGACCGATTTCTCCTTCGTCCCGGAAGTCGACGGCGTGCCGGTGGCCAACGCGGTCGAGCCCGGCAAGCGCCCGCGCTCTTCCATGTCGCCGGTGCTGGTGTTCGACGGCGACGACCGACTGGTCGCCGCTCTGGGCTCGCCCGGCGGCTCGGCCATCCTCGTCTACAACGCCAAGACCATCGTCGGCCTGCTGGCCTGGGAGCTGAGCCTGCAGGACGCCATCGACCTGCCCAACCTGGTCACCCTGGGCGAGAACTTCTTCGGCGAGGCGTCGAAGTTTCCGGAGGATGT
>JAWLFD010000040.1:0-12745 GCA_041685745.1 Wenzhouxiangella sp. | reverse complement strand
AAGATCGTCTGAGCTTCCACGGCCGCTACGAGTTCCACGGTGGCGGCGGGACGGTTTCACGGATTCATCCGGACCCGAGTCAACCCGGCGGCGGCGGCTGGATCGAGGTCAACGGGGTTCGCCAGGACTGACGTTCCAGCCGCATGGCCCACTAGAGATCGCTGATCTCGCAATCGAAACACTCCGGTTCGGCCCCGATGATTTCCCCGACGTCGGCGTTGTCGTGAATCAGCAGTTCCACCTCGCGATCGAATTGCAGTGGTCCGCCGACCCTGACCCCGGGCCCGATCACGATCCGGGGTACGTGGCTATCCCCGTTTCGCGCCGCCTTGACCCAGAGACCGCCTGCCACGACCGTGTCGCCGGTCAGCTCGATCGAGCCGGCCGTGGTTTCGATCTTTTCGACCGAGGCACCGTCGAGTTCGATCTTGCCGCGCACGTTGGCGACCTTGCCGTCGATGCGAACGTTGTGCCCAAGCGTGATGCGTCCGTTGACGGTCACCGCGTCCCCGCCCACCCGGCCGGACTCGGCGATCTCGATGCTGCCGTTGACCGCGGTGATGGTGCCGGTGCTGCTGGCTTGCCGAGCGAGGATGATCGCTCCATTGACCGACTCGGTGCGGCCGATTTCGGCGCCGGATTGAACCTCGATTCTGCCGTTGACATTCGTGATGGCTCCGACCCGTGCACCTTCACCGACTTCGATCGGTCCGTTGACGCTGGACAGGCTGCCCGAGACCTGTGCATCCGCTCCGATCCTGACCGCTCCGTTGACGGAACGCAGATCGCCTTCGACTCGCTCGCCCTGCGCCACTTCGATGGGCTGGTTGACGGTGCCGCAGCCGGACAGCAGGAGCAGCAGCAAGACAACGAAAAACCTGGACATACGGGGACTCCCGAAAGCGTTGGAAACAGGCCAAGGATACACCGATCAAGAGCCGGGACCAGTGCCTGAAGTCACCCTGGCGATGGCGTTTGCGGGGTCAACTCCCGTACACTGGTGACCTGTCAAGCTGGCCCGACCAGGGAAGCGCCTTGTCTGCTCAAGAACCATCGATCCAGTCCCGACTCATGCTGCTGCGCCAGGAGCACCGCGATCTCGACGACGCCATCAGTCAGCTTTCCAGGGCCCCTTCGACCGATCAGCTGCAGTTGCGCAGAATGAAAAAGCGCAAGCTGCGTCTGCGCGACCAGATCGACTACTGGGAAAGCAAGCTGATTCCGGACCTCGATGCCTGAGCCCGGTCCGGGCAAAACGAAGCGGTCAGGCTTCCGGCGCTTCCACCTCCAGCGCATCCGGCGTGACCTGGATGATTGCGTGCCGGACTTCCTTGTCCAGGATCAGACGCGCGTCCTTTGCGAAACCTTCCAGGCGCTGGTCGAAGACCAGGCAGCCGTTGTCGTCGCGTCCGAGAATCCCGGATTCGGTCAATGACTGGATGAACTGCTTGAACAGGGTGCGATCGTAGAATTCCGGCGCTTCGAACTGGTGCAGCAGCGAAATGCGCTGCGCCGAAAGGATGCACAACTGCTCGAGTTGCTGACGGGTCAGGCATCCGGAGCCGTTCTTGGCCAGCACCGTTACGGTAATGAAGTAGCGCTCGAAGGTCTGCACCATGGTGTTGGCCAGCAGCCGCAGGTAGTAGGTTTCGTTGCTGCCGCCGGGGGCTCGCTGCAGCCGGTCCTGAGACTGGCGCAGCAGCCCGAGTTCGATCATCAGGTCGGCGGTCCGGTCCACGACCTCGTTGACCTGCTCGTTCTCCCACGGCAGGAAAAGCTCGCGCCTGAGAAACGGGTAGACGGTGCCGGTCAACTGCTTGAGCCGGCTGCGTCGAATGCGCTGCATGTTGAGAAAACAGCAGGCGATCCAGGCGCTCATGGCCAGCAGGTGGGCGGCATTGTTGCGGAAATAGGTCAGCAGCACGGCGGTGGTGGCGTCCGTCCGGATGATGCTGCCCAGACGATGGACGTGGCGTTCGACCAGCCCCATCTCCAGGCCGTATTCGATGATCTGCTCGGCGGGCATGTCGGTCACCGTGACCCGATCGGAGTACGCCAGCCCGCCGACCAGCGACTTCAACAGCTCGAGCAGGCGCTGCAGATCGCCTTCGTCGAGGGCGTGCTTGCGCCCGGCGAGCAGGGCGATGGCCAGCAGGTTGACCGGGTTGACGTGCGAACTCCGGTTGATGTTGACCATGACCCGATTGGCCAGGTCATCGATCAGCCCCGGCAGCCAGGTCGGCTTGCTGTCGAGCGTATAGGTTTCCTCGTCCCAGTTCGGGCTGTGGCGGTCGAGCAGTTGGTTGAGCAGGATCGGTTCGCCGAAGCTGACCGTGACCTCGCCGTAATTCTTGCGCAGGATATTGACCAGGTTGCGAAAGTCCGAAAGCGACTCGGGTTTCTTCTGCTGTCCCGACAGCTCCGAGATATAGGAATTGCCTTCGGCCAGCTGCTCGTAACCGATGTAGACCGGCTGAAACATGACCGGACGATTCTGGGCCCGCAGAAAGGCCCGGACGGTAATCGAAAGCATGCCGGCGCGCGGGGGCAGAAGCCGCCCGGTTCGCGAACGCGTGCCCTCGATGAAGTACTCCAGCGAAACGCCGCGGCTGAGAATCAGCGACACGTACTGGTTGAACACGGCCGCATACAGCGGCTGCGAGCGGAATGATCGGCGCAGGAAAAAGGCCCCGCCCCGGCGCAGCAGTGGCCCGATCAGGGGCATGTTGAGATTGACGCCGGCGGCGATGTGCGGCGGGACGAAGCCGCGGTAATACAGCAGGTAACTGAGCAGCAGGTAGTCGATATGGCTGCGGTGACAAGGCACGTAGACCACCTCATGCCCGGTGGAGTTTTCTCGGAACGCGCGAAAATGCTTGACCTCCACCCCGCGATAGATCCGGTTCCAGAACCAGGTCAGCAGCATGTCGGCGATCCGCACCAGGGTGTAGGAATAGTCGGCGGCGATTTCGCGGGCGTAGCGACGGGCGTAGTCCTCTGCCCGGGCATGGCTCACACCGTCCCGACGTGCCTTGGCCGCGACGGCGGACTGCACGACCTCGCTCTTGATGACCGTTTCGACCAGGGTTCGCCGGTGCGATCGGTCCGGCCCGATGGCCGCGGTGCGGACATCCTTGAAGTGCACCCTGAGGATCCGGCTCAGCTTGGCCAGGGCCTGGCCTTCATCCTCGGTCTGGTCGCGAATGTCGTCGAGAAGAAGCGGCCGGCCGAACTGGACCATCGTGGCGCGGCCGTTGAACAAGGTGGTGAAGAATCGCCGGAAGCGCCCGCCGAGGTCCCAGTTTTCCGAAAACAGCACCTTGAAGAATCCGGCCTCGTTTTCCGGCGCCCGTCCGATCAGTACCGTGACCGGGACCACCTGGATCCCCGACGGCTTGCCGGCTTCGGTCTGCTCGAGCAGTTGCCGCAGCATGACCGAATGGCGCCGCCGCTGCAGGGTGCGGATGAACAGTCCCCGATATCGGCGGTGAGCCGCGTAGCTGCGCCCCAGGCGGATGTCGGCGGCCTGGAATTCGCGACTCGGTTGATGCCAGCCCTGCTGTCGACAGATCTGATCGGCGATCAGTAGCGAGGTCAGCGCATAGGTGTCGAGTACGTAGAAGGTCGGCTGATCGGGATCCAGACCCAGTTCCGACAGGTCCTCGGGCACGATCGTGCTTCGAACCCACAGATGCAGCAGCCAGCGCAGGGCCCCCAGCCACGCCGCATGGACGGTCATCCCGAGACGGCGAAGACGACGGTGCTGGGCCATGGCAACGATTTGCTCGAAAAAGACTCCGGATTCTATCATTGCCCGATCGGCCGACTCGGGACGGCACAGGCAAAAAAAGGGCGCTTCAAGATTGAGGCGCCCGGATCCGGTCGTTGCCGGTGGTGGGGCATCTGCCGTATTCGGCTACCCCTCGTTGATTGTTGAGCGAGAGTTACAGTGCGAAGTAATCCTCAGGGCAAATAGTAAGTTAAATCTATCTTCTTAGCAAGTGCCTGACGAAAAAATCATAACCTACTGAAATAACAATAAATATCAGACTGAACGCCTTCCGCCGCCGCTCGAGGATCGGCGGCATCGCGGATGGGTCGACCAACGACGATGTAGTCGGCCCCGGCCGCGAACGCCTGACTGACCGACAGCGTGCGCTTCTGGTCTCCGCCGTCATTGTCGAGCGGACGGATGCCGGGACAGACCACGACCAGGGCGGGCGGGGCATGCTGCCGCAGGGCGGCCGCCTCCAGGCCCGAGGAGATCACGCCGGCACAGCCGAGGTCGAGCGCCCGTCGCGCGCGCGAAAGCACCAGCGCCTCGATGTCGCAGTCGAAACCCAGATCGTCCAGGTCGCCGCGATCCAGGCTGGTCAGCGCGGTGACGGCGAGGATGCCGGTCTGCCCGCGCTCGGCCACCGCGGCTGTGAGCATGGCGTCGTTGCCGTGCACGGTCAGGAAGTCCACCTCGTGCCGGGCCAGCTGGGCTACCGCGCGGCCCACCGTGGCCGGGATGTCGAACAACTTGAGGTCGGCGAAGACGCGCTTGCCGCGCTGTTTCAGTTCCGCGGCAAGCTCGAAATAGCTGCCGCTGAGGAACAGTTCCAGCCCGAGCTTGTAAAACGTCACGGCATCGCCCAGGTCGTCGATCAGTCCCATGGCCTGGTCACGGTCGGGCACGTCCAGGGCAAAGATCAGGCGCTCTCGTTCAGGGATGTCCTTGTGCCAGCTTTTGGTCTTCATCGCTGCATTTCCGTTTGGCGGTGGGCGAGGGGCTCAGCCCATCTGCTCGAGGTTGGCATAGGCCAGCACCAGCCACTTGCTGCCGGCGTCTTCGAAATTGACCTGGATGCGCGCGTTCGGCCCCTGGCCTTCCAGGCTGACCACCGTACCGGGGCCGAAGCGGCTGTGGCGGACGGCCGCGCCCAGCGCCAGCCCGCCGGTCTGCGCGCGGGGTTCCCGGCCGCTGCCGGCCGGAGCGACCCGGAAGCCGGTGCGGATGGATTCGATCAGCGGTTCGGGGATTTCGGCCACGAACCGGGACGGGCGCGAAAAGCTGGTCTGGCCATAGGTCTGGCGCGATTCGGCGTGGGTGATGTACAGACGCTGCATGGCACGGGTCATGCCCACGTAGCAAAGCCGGCGTTCTTCGGCGAGCCGGCCGGGTTCTTCGATCGACTTCTGGTGCGGGAACAGGCCTTCTTCCATGCCGGCCATGAAGACCAGCGGAAACTCCAGGCCCTTGGCCGAGTGCAGGGTCATCAGCTGGACGCAGTCCTGCCAGCGCTCGGCCTGGTGTTCGCCGGCCTCCAGCGCCGCCTGCGACAAAAACGACGCCATCGGGCTCAAGCCGGCCTGCTCGTCCTCGAACGGCTGCTGGAAGCTGTCGGCCGCGCGCACCAGTTCCGAGAGGTTTTCCTCGCGGGCCTCGGCTCGATCAGCCGGCTCGCGAGTCTGGTACCAGGCCACCAGTTCGGATCGCTCGACCACCGCGCGTGCGGCTTCGGCGAGGCTGGCCGAGGCGCATTGCTCGGTCAGCTCCGAGATGAGCGCGAGAAAGCTGCGCACCGCGTTGGCCGCGCGCGCGCTCAGACCACCCTGGGCGACCAGCTCGGTGGCCGCCTGGCCCAGCGACTGGCCGTGGTTGCGGGCATGCTCGCGAATCTGGGCGACCGTGCGCTCGCCGATGCCGCGGGCCGGCACGTTGATGACCCGCTCGAAAGCGGTATCGTCGTGCGGGTTGTGCAGCAGCCGCAGGTAGGCCATCGCGTCCTTGATTTCGGCGCGCTCGAAAAAGCGCAAGCCCCCGTAGACGCGGTAGGGGATGTCCTCGCGCAGCAGGGTCTGCTCGAACAGGCGCGACTGGGCGTTGGAGCGGTACAGCACGGCGCAGTCCGACGGCCGTCCGCCCTGGGCGATCCAGTCCTGGATGCGGGCGATGACGAACTCGGCTTCCTCTTCGGCGTTGAAGGCGGCGAAGCGCCGGATCGGCTCGCCCTGCTCGCCCTCGGTCCAGAGATTCTTGCCCATCCGGTCGTCGTTGTGGTCGATGACCCGGTTGGCCGCCTCGAGAATGGTGCGGGTGGAGCGGTAGTTCTGTTCCAGGCGGATGATCTCGGGCTGAAAATCGCGGTTGAAGTGGGCCACGTTCTCCACCCGCGCGCCGCGCCAGCCGTAGATCGACTGGTCGTCGTCGCCGACCACGAACAGCCGGTTGCGCTCGCCGGCCAGCAGCCGCACCAGCGCGTACTGCAGCGTGTTGGTGTCCTGGAATTCATCGATCAGGATGTTGCCGAAGCGGGCCTGGTAATGGGCACGGCGCTCGGGGTTGTCGCGCAGCAGCTCGACGCTGCGCAGCAGCAGTTCGGCGAAGTCGACCAGGCCGGAACGTTCGCAGTAGTCCTGGTAGCGCTGGTAGATCTCGACCTGCCGGGCCTGGAAGCCCTGGTCGAAGTGCTCGATCTGGCCCGGCCGCCGGCCTTCGTCCTTGTGATGGTTGATGAAGCCCTGGACCTGGCGCGGCGGATGCTCGCCTTCGTCGATCTGCAGATCGCGAACGACCCGGCGCACCAGCCGGTACTGGTCCTCGGAGTCCAGGATCTGGAATGTATCCGGGAGACCGACCTCGGCGGCATGCATTCTGAGCAGGCGATGGCAGATGCCGTGAAAGGTGCCGATCCACAGACCCTCGGGACGAATGTCGAGCAGGCGTCCCACCCGTCCGCGCATTTCTCCGGCGGCCTTGTTGGTGAAGGTGACCGCCATCAGGCTCATCGGCGAGACGTGGTGGACCTGGATCAGCCAGGCAATGCGATGGACCAGGACCCGGGTCTTGCCCGAGCCGGCGCCGGCCAGCACCAGCAGGTGGCCGTCTTCGGCGGTCACCGCCTGGCGCTGGGCCTCGTTGAGTTCGTCGAGCAGGTGCGAGACGTCCATGCCTACCCGCTGTGCTCCCGATCGATGGCGCGATAGCCGATGTCGCTGCGGTAAAAGGCCTCTTCGAAACCGATTCGGGCCGCCCACTCCAGCGCCCGGGCCCGGGCCTGGCCGACGCTTTCGCCCAGCGCGGTCACGCACAGCACCCGCCCGCCGCTGGTCAGCACGTGCTCGCCGTCGAGGCGGGTGCCGGCGTGGAATACCTTGATCCCGTCCGGCACCGGCAGGTCCAGCCCGCTGATGGGCCGGCCGCTGGCGTAGCCTTCGGGGTATCCACCGGCCGCCATCACGATGCCCAGCGCCGGTCGCGGATCCCATTCCAGGGTCAGATCGTCAATGCGACCGTCAAGCACGTCCAGCAGTGTCGCAACGAGGTCCGACTTCAGCCGCAGCAGGATCGGCTGGGTTTCCGGATCCCCGAAGCGGACGTTGAACTCCAGCACCTTCGGCCCGGCCGGGGTCAGCATGACGCCGGCGTACAGAAAGCCGGTAAATCGCGCGCCGTCGCTCGCCATTCCGGCCAGGGCGGGCGAGATCACCTGCTCCATGAGTTGCTCGTGGACGGCCGGGGTGACCGCCGGTGCCGGGGAGTAGGCGCCCATGCCGCCGGTGTTGGGCCCCTGGTCGCCGTCGTCGCGGCGCTTGTGGTCCTGGCTGGATGCGAGCGGCAGGGCGGCGTTGCCGTCGGCGACCACGATGAAGCTGGCTTCCTCGCCGATCAGGAATTCCTCGATCACCACCCGTTGGCCGGCTGCGCCAAAAGCCGAACCGGACAGCATCTGTTCCAGCGTGGCGCGGGCCTGGTCCTCGGTTTCGGCGATGACCACGCCCTTGCCGGCGGCCAGGCCGTCGGCCTTGAGGACGACCGGAAAGCCGATCCGGCGGGCCTGGCGCAGGCCTTCGTCGAGCGCATCCACCACGACGTGGGCCGCTGTCGGGATGCCGTGGCGGATCATGAAGTCCTTGGCAAAGGCCTTGGACGACTCCAGCTGTGCGGCCTGAGCGGTGGGTCCGAAGCACTTCAGTCCCTGCGCCTGGAAGCGATCGACGATCCCGGCGGCCAGCGGCGCTTCCGGGCCGACGACGGTCAGCGCGACCTCTTCGGCCAGCGCCAGCGCGAGCAGCCCGTCCAGATCGTCGGCGGACACGGCCACGTTGCGCATGCCAGGCTCCCGGGCCGTGCCGGCATTGCCGGGCGCCACGAGCACTTCGCTGACCCGGGGCGACTGCGAGGCTTTCCAGGCCAGCGCGTGTTCACGCCCGCCGCCGCCAATGATGAGCACTTTCACGACAAATGGCTCCGCCGATGATGGAAAGACCCTGATTGTACCGCCCCGAAAACGGCGTCGGTCTCAGTGGCGGAAATGGCGTCGTCCGGTCAGGATCATGGTCATGTCGTGCCGGTCGCAGGCGGCGATGACTTCGTTGTCGCGCATCGATCCGCCGGGCTGGATCACCGCCCGGATGCCGTGCTCGGCGGCGGCCTCGATGCTGTCGGCAAAGGGGAAGAAGGCGTCCGAGGCCATGGCGCCGCCGCTCAACTCGAGTCCCGCATCGGCCGCTTTCCAGGCGGCGATGCGGGCCGAATCCACCCGGCTCATCTGCCCGGCGCCCACGCCGACGGTGGCCTGCTCGCGGGCATAGACGATGGCGTTGGAGCGGACCGAGCGCACAACCGCCCAGGCAAAACGCAGGTCGGCCATCTCCTCGGCGGTCGGCTGACGGCGCGTGGCCACCGTCCAGGCCGACTCGACGGCTTCGTCGTAATCGGTCTGCTGCACCAGCCAGCCGCCGTCGATGCCGCGAATTTCCAGCCTGGCGGGTTCGGAGGCCTCGGGGGTCAGCAGGCGCAGGTTGGGCTTTTTTTGCAGGGCAGCTCGGGCGGCCGGGCTGACGCTCGGTGCCAGCACGACTTCCAGAAAGCGCTCGGTCAGACGCCGCGCCATGGCCTCGTCGATCTCGCGGTTGAGGGCGATGATGCCGCCGAACGCCGAGGTCGGATCGCAGGCCAGGGCGCGCTCGTAGGCGCTCTCGACGGGCTCGCCTCGCGCCGCGCCGCAGGGGTTGCCGTGCTTTACGATGACGCAGGCCGGAACCTCATTGCCGAGGCCGGACAGCGCCCGCCAGGCCGCGTCGGCGTCGAGCAGGTTGTTGTAGGACAACGGCTTGCCCTGGACGGGCCGCGCGCCGGCCAGACCGGTCCCGGCACGGCCGCGCTCGCGAAACAGGCCGGCCGACTGGTGCGGATTTTCGCCGTATCGCAAGGTCTGTACCTGTTCCAGGTGCACATCCAGCAAGGGCGGCAGCGATCCGGGCCGGACTCGTGCGGCCAGCCACTGGCTGATCTGCGAGTCGTAGGCTGCGGTGTGGGCGAAAGCCTTGACCGCCAGCGCCCGCCGTCGCTCGGCATCGGGCAGATCGGGCAAGTCCCGGATGGCGGCTGGATAATCCTCGGGATCGCACAGCACGCAGACGCCGCTGTGATTCTTGGCCGCGGCGCGCAGCATGGCCGGGCCGCCGACATCGATCTGCTCAATGGCCTCATCAAGCGTGCAATCCGCGCGCGCCGTGGTCTCGGCAAACGGGTAGAGGTTGACCACCAGCAAGTCGATGGCGTCGATGCCGTGCTCGGCCATGACCGCATCATCGACGCCGCGCCGGCCCAGCAGACCGCCGTGGATTTTCGGGTGCAGGGTCTTGACCCGACCGTCCATGATCTCCGGGAAGCCGGTATGCGTCGAGACTTCGACCACCGCAATCCCGGCCGCGCCCAGCGCTGTTGCCGTGCCGCCGGTCGACAGCAGGGTCCAGCCGGTTTTTTCCAGCGCCCGGGCCAGATCGACGATGCCGCTCTTGTCCGAGACGCTCAGCAGCGCAGTACGCGCCTGGCTCATCGAGACTGCGGGTCGATCTGGTAGCGCTGAATGCGGTTGCGCAGCGTAGCGCGGGTGATCCCGAGGATTTCCGCGCTGCGCGACTGGTTGCCCCCGGTGCGGCTCAGGACCGCCTCGATCAGCGGTCGTTCGACCTCGGTAATCAGGACTTCGTAGAGATTGTCGGGCGGCGTTTCGCCCATGTCGTTCAGGTACTGCTCGACCGTCGAGCGCACGAACTCGTGCAGACAGGTACTGGAGCCGTTGAGTTTTCCCATTTCGCCCTCGAAACTTGCTTTCTGCGCTTCGACGGCGCAGTCCAAGACCGGTAACGATAGCATATCGTCAGGCAAGTTCTGCTGCCCTGTCCGGCCCTGCAGTCAGGAACCTGAAAAATACCGAAATTCGAACCCGGCCGGCTGCGATCCGATCGCCATGACTTCCAGAATGATCGGCAATTCGCGTCCCGGTTCCAGGTGACGGTCTTCGCGGCGTATCGGGGGCAGATACTCGACCGGCTCGAAGCGCCGCACGCCGAGGACCTGGTTGGTGCTGTCGTAGAGCCTGAGCTCCACGATCGGCAGCGCGATCCCGGCGGCACTGCGGTTGCGCAGGGTGGCGCTGATGATGACGGCATCGGTCAGGGACGGGTGCGGATGCAGATCCCGCGCGACCACGGCGATCGCTTCCTGGGGCGCGACCTTGTCTGCAACCTCGGCCTGCAACCATTGCGTCGGCAGATCGATCAGCCAGACGAACTGGGCTGCCAGCGCGAGCGCAAGCGCGGCCGCAGCGGCGATCCACGGGCCCGAACGGGGTCGACTTGCCGGCAAGGCCGACTGGTCAGATGACGGGTTTTCATCACCCCGGGGTTCGACACGTTCCGAGCCCGGGCCCGATGCGTCATCCAGGCCGGGGATTTCGTGCTGGAGAAATATCCGATGGCCGAGCAGCGGCGGCATGCCGCCGCCCTGCAGTGGCTCAAGATCTTCTTCCGGCCGCTGGTCGAACAGGCTGGCGAGCGAGTTGAAGGTCTTGCCGCAATTGCTGCAGCGAACCACGCCGGCGGCCTCGGCCAGTTCATGGATCCGCAGCTCGTAACTGGCTGCGCAGGCCGGACAGCGGGTATAGATGCCGTCGGCGCTCACCGCGACTGGTCGCGGTGCAGTGCCCGGTAGCGTTCGAGGTCCGCCTCGAAACGCGCCCGTGTTTCGGCCTTGCGGGATTCGATATCGCGGATGGCCTGGTTGAGACGCCGGATTTCGTCGCGTGCCGCCTCGATCGAGGCGTTCAACTCGTCGGGCACCGCCTCATCCTGGCGATCCAGCGCAGCTGCGCGCCCGACCAGATCCTCGAAGCGCTGGCGGGAATGGCCCAGAGAGGCTTCCAGCGTCGCCAGCTGGCTGTCCAGACCGTGAATTCGCCAGTCGAGGTTCTCCCGGAGGTCTTCCTCGCTGCGGTAGGCCGCCCGCAGCAGGCGATCGCGCGCGGCCTGGCTCTCCTGTTCGATCTCCAGTCGAGCCTGCATGGCCTCGCGCGCGGCCCTTTCGGCCCGCTCTTCCGGCGTCATTTCCGGCGGGATCCGCTCCAGAATCCGACCGTCCGGCGCCAGACGGTCATAGCCTCGAGCCCGATATTCGGACGGGACGGCATGGCCGTAATGCACCAGGCCGTCCTCGTCGGTCCAGCGATACACCGTCTGCGCATGGGCTGCAAGGTGCAGCACAAGCAGTCCCACGGCGAGCAGGGTATGGCACAAGGAAGGCATTCAGGCTCCGAACCGTCTGCGGTAGTCGATCATCTGTCCAAGCAGGTCGGCGTCAGACGCCTGGTCTTCCAGCCAGCCGACCAGATCGGCAAGGCCGGCCAGGCTGATGACGGCCAGACCTTCGTCGCGCAGCGCCTGCACGGCCGAACGGTCATCCCGGCCCCGTTCCTGACGATCCAGTGCGACGGCGATCGCCACCGGTTGCCCGCCGGACGCGCGGATCAGGGCCAGCGATTCGGTGATCGCGGTACCGGCAGAAATGACGTCGTCGACCAGCAGCACGCGGCCCACCAACGGCGCCCCGACGGTCAGCCCGCCCTCGCCGTGATCCTTGGTCTCCTTGCGGTTGTAGGCAAAACCGGCATTGATGCCGTGGTCACGATAGAGCTGGTCGGCGACCAGCGCGGCCAGCGGAATGCCCTTGTAGGCCGGCCCGAACACAACATCGAACTTCAACGCGCTGGCGGCAACGGCATCGGCGTAGCACTGCGCCAGCAGATTCAGGCTGCGCCCGTCGCAGAACGCCCCGGCGTTGAAGAAGTACGGGCTCACGCGTCCTGATTTCAGGGTGAAGCGTCCGAATCGCAGCGCCCGATACTCCAGCGCCAGCTCCAGAAATTGTCGCGTCCAGGGTGCCAACATGTCTCGCATTCTAGCGGCTGCCAGCCGTCGGATTCCAATGATCGGGTGCTCTGAAGCGTCTTCGGCTTCGGTGCCAAGGGGTACCATACGGCGCTGAGCTCCCAGGACATCGGTCATGCGCATCATTTCCCTCAACGCCAACGGCATTCGCGCGGCGGCCCGCAAGGGCTTTTTCGACTGGCTGCCGGCCCAGAACGCCGACTTCGTTTGTCTGCAAGAGACCAAGGCCCAGTTGCCGCAGCTGCTCGACCGGGCCTTCTTTCCGGCCGGCTACCACTGTTTCTATCACGATGCGCAGAAAAAAGGCTACTCCGGTGTGGCGCTGTACTCGCGCCTCCAGCCAACCCAGGTCACCTACGGTCTGGGCTGGGACGAGTTCGACTGCGAGGGGCGCTGGCTTCGGGCCGATTTCGGCAACTTGAGCGTCATTTCGCTGTACCTGCCTTCGGGTACCTCCAAAGACGAGCGCCAGCAGTTCAAATATCGCTGCATGGACCATTTCAAGCCGATGCTGACCGAACTGGCC
>JAWLFD010000269.1:0-3074 GCA_041685745.1 Wenzhouxiangella sp. | reverse complement strand
TCGGCATCACCACGATGGCGCTGGCCCAGCCCAGCGTCGAAGACCAGATCAAGGCCCGCCAGTCGGCCTATACCTTCATGAGCTGGAACATGGGCCAGATCAAGGCCCAGGTCGTCGACAAGGAAGTCGAGTTCAACGCCGACCAGGTGCGCGGCTGGGCCAACGCCATTGCCGCGACGGCCAATTCCGGCATGAGCGCCATGTACAGCCCGGCCTCGGTCGAGGGTACCGGCTGGAAGCCGACCCGCCTGAAGCCCGAATTCTTCGACGAGCTCGACAAGGTCGGCGAAATCGCGGGTAATTTCGTGCGCGAGGCCAACGCCCTGGCCGAGGTCGCCGAGGGCGGGGATCCGGACGCCATCGCCGAGCAGTTCAAGGCCACCGGTGAATCCTGCGGCGCCTGCCACAAGAGCTACCGCGCCGACTAGGGTGCGGGCACGGGGCGGGAGAGCGTCTCTCCCGCCGTGCCTTTCCGGCTGCGCTCGGGTGGACGGGATTCACGGGGTCGTCCGCCTCGATCGGTATCTTGACCAGATGCTTCGATCCGCCAGCCTCAAGCAATGAGCACGGCCAATCCCCCGGTGACGGTGTGGTACGACGGCGCCTGCCCGTTGTGCCAGCGCGAGATCGCGCTGATGCGCCGCCTCGATCGGCGCGGACGCATCGATTTTGTCGACGTTGCCTCCGAGTCCGCCCCCTGTCCGCTGGACCGCGATCAGCTGCTGGCGCGCTTTCACGCCAGCGAAGACGGTCGCGTCCTCGACGGCGCCGAAGCCTTTGGCGCAATGTGGCGTGCCATCCCCGCGCTGCGGCCGCTGGGCCTGCTCGCTTGCTTTCCGCCCGTGCTGTGGCTGCTGGAGAGAATGTACCGGGGCTTTTTGCGGCTGCGGCCCGGGCTGCAGCGCCTGTTCGCGCGCTGAAACAATCCCGACGGGCGGGTCTACAGGCCGCCTGCGCCGGCGTCGGTTTGTCCCAGCGGCGCGAAGGCCGGCTGATCCATGGTTTGGCGAAAGTGGTCCAGCGCCCAGCGCACCGAGGGAAACGCCAGTTCGTCCCAGGGAATCTCGTCCCAGGTGAACAATCCCACCGCGCGCGATTCCGGCCCGGCGGAGACCTCGGGCGTGACCAGTCGGGCGCGATAGATCAGCTGCACCTGGCTGATCCGCGTGATCGCGTAGGTGGCCAGCAGCTGGTCGATTTCAAGCCTTGCCCGCGCCTCTTCCCAGGCTTCGCGCAGGGCGCCGGCTTCCGGGCTTTCGTTTTGTTCCAGGTAGCCGGCCGGCAGGGTCCAGTAGCCGTCGCGCGGATCGATGGCGCGCCGACACAGCAGGATCCGGTCTTCCCAGGTGGCCACCGAGCCGACCACGATCTTGGGATTGTCGTAGTCGACGAAGCCGCAGCGCTCGCAGACCAGGCGTTCGCGGTCGTCCTGCTCGGGCGTGCGACGCTTGAAGCGAATTTCTAGCGAGGAATCGATCATGGCTTCGAGCATAGCGCCGCCGGCGTGACCGGGGCGACTTGATGGTCTACCAGCCCAGGTCCTGCGGTGGGGGCGGCGGTGGTGAAAGCAGCGCGCCGTTGGCCAGCCACACCGCAACGCCCGCGACCGCCACGGCAATGACCAAGGCGATCCAGCCGCCGCCGATAGCGCGCGGGGCGCTTGGGTCGGCCGGCTTGCGGCCGGTGATCATGGGTCGGACCAGGCGCTCGCGCTTGATGAATTCATGGAAGGCGATCGCGGCCAGGTGCAGCGCGATCAGGCCGTAGATCACGTACTCCATGCGCATGTGCCAGCCGGTCAGCCAGCTCGAGGTATCGCCGGAGACCGCTCGCCGCAGCGGCCCGGTGTAGGCAATGACGTCGTCGGCGAACAGTCCGCTGCCGGCCTGGAAAGCCAGCACCGCCAGGATGGCAAACACCGACAGCGCGCCCAGCGGATTGTGGCCCAGGCCGCGCCAGCGCCCGCGCAGGTAATCGGCCAGGCTGGAAGGGCCCGGGGCAAACGACGCAAACCGCGCGTGGGTCGATCCGATGAAGCCCCAGACAATCCGGAACACCAGAAGGCCGAGCACCGCCAGCCCGAAGCGGCCGTGCCATTCCATGGCCTCCAGCTGCACCGAGATCAGCGCGCCGGCCACGGCAACCAGCAGCAGCCAGTGAAACAGCCGCAGCGGCAGATCCCAGACCTTGACGGTATTCGGCTTCAAATTTCCGTGTTCCGGCGTGAAGGCCTGCGAAGAATAAACAGTGCGCGTCAACGATGGCAAGGGCTCAGAAAAATCAAACCCACGCTGACCGGTACCGAGAGCGTTGTGCCGCGCTGAGTTATGATTCCGCCCTGCTTTTTTTTTATCTTGGAAACCGTATGTCGATGCGCTCGAAACTCCTTGCCGCTCTGCTGCTCTGGTCTCTGGCCGGCTTCCTGGCCGCCGAGCCCACCCACCTGCTGCGCCAGCCCACGGTCTCGGCCGATCACGTGGCGTTCGTCTACGCCGGTGACCTCTGGATCAGCGATCGCGACGGCGCCGACCCGCGCCGCCTGACCACCAGCCCGGCCGAGGAGAACAACCCGCACTTCTCGCCCGACGGCCGGATGATCGCCTTCGCGGCCGACTACGAGGGCAATACCGACGTCTACGTCATCGGCGTCGACGGCGGCAACCCGACCCGCCTGACCTGGCATCCGGGCAGCGACATCCCGGTGGGCTGGTCGGCCGACGGTGAGTCCGTCGCCTTCGCCTCGCGGCGCGAGACCGACCACGGCCGCTCGGCCCAGCTCTACCACGTCGCGCTGGAAGGCGGCGCGCCGGTCCGGCAGATGGAAGCGCGTTTTTTCCGCGGCCAGTGGGACAGTGCCGGCGAGCGGCTGGCCTACATCGATCACGGCCCGGCCTACAACGGCCTGTACGGCGGCACCGCCGGCTGGCGCGGATATCGCGGCGGCACCACGCCGTCGATCCGTATTCTCGATCCGACCAGCGGCGAGGTCGTCGCCATCCCCGGTGAGCGCGTCAACGATCTCAACCCGCTGTGGTTCGGCGACTACGTGCTGTTTCTGTCCGACCGCGACGACA
>JAWLFD010000268.1:0-3083 GCA_041685745.1 Wenzhouxiangella sp. | reverse complement strand
CCGGTGGTGCGCGAATACCTGGGCAGCGAGTTCATGCACGCCCTGGGCATCCCCACCACCAGAGCGCTGGCGGCCATCTCGACCGGTGACCAAGTCTTCCGCCAGAAGATCGAGCCCGGCGGCATCCTGTGCCGGGTCGCGCGCAGCCACGTGCGCGTGGGCACCTTCGAATTCTTCGCCCGCAGCGGGCGCGGCGACGAAGTCCGGCAGCTGGCCGACTACGTCATCGAGCGCCACTACCCCCACTGCCGCGACGCCGACCAGCCCTGTGCGGCCCTGCTGTCGGCCGTCGTCGAACGCCAGGCCCGGCTGGTCGGCGACTGGCTGCTGGTCGGCTTCATCCACGGGGTCATGAACACCGACAACTGCTCGATCATCGGCGAGACCATCGACTACGGCCCGTTCGGGTTCGTCGATACCTTCCATCCGGGCACGGTCTACAGTTCCATCGATCGCGGCGGCCGCTACGCCTACAACCAGCAGCCGGCCATCGCTCACTGGAATCTCGCCCGCCTGGCCGAGTGCCTGCTCGAGCTGCTCGATGACGACCGAACCCAGGCCATGGAACGGGCCAACCTGATCCTGGGCGAATTTCCGCAGCATTTCGAAGCGCATTTTCACCGCGGCCTGGCGGCCAAGATCGGGCTGGCGCCGGACGAGCGGCACGCGAAGCTGGCCCTGGACCTGATGGACGCCATGGCCGCCGGCGAGGCCGACATGACGCTGGTCTTTCGGCGTCTGGCCAGCCTGCCTTCCGGGCACTCCGAGGACGACGGGGCGGTGCGCGCGCTGTTCAAGGACCCGTCGCTGTTCGATGCCTGGGCCCGGCCATGGCGACAGCGGCTGGCGGCCGAGGGCCGCGACGACGGCGAGCGCCGCGCGGCCATGGAAGCGGTCAACCCGGCCTTCATTCTGCGCAATCACCTGGCCCAGCGCGCGGTCGACGCGGCCGTCGAACGGCTGGACTTCCAGCCCATGCGCGAACTTCACGCGGTACTGTCCCGACCCTGTCTCGATCAGCCCGAGCACGCCGACCTGGCCCAGCCGCCGAGGCCTGAAGAACAGGTGCTGGCGACCTTCTGCGGCACCTGAGCGGACGCCGAATCCGGCGGTGTCCACCGCTATGGCAGACTGTCGCCATGGAGCGTCATTCCATCAGGGCGACTTGCCGCAAGACCCACGTTTGGATTGTCATCGGCGTGTTGTTGCTGACGACGTCTGCAGCCCTGGCCCAGGCCGACAGGACCGATCTGCTCGAACGAGCTGCCGGCCTGCGCAACGAAGACCCCGAGAGCGCGCTGCAGCTGCTCGACCGGGCGCTGGCCGATGCGCTGCCCGAGCAGTTGGACGAAGACGAACTGGCCACGGTTGCCGATCTGCTCGGGTTGCGCGCGGCCATACTCCGCGGGCGCGGGCGCTACGAAGCCGCTGCCGCCGACGCCCGGCGGCTGGTCGAACTGGCCGAGCGCAGCAATGATCCAGGCCAGATGGCGAATGCGGCTTTTCTGCAGGGCAGCATCGAGGCCGAGCAGGGGCAGTTCGCCGCCGCTCTGGATCGCTTTCACACCGCGCGCCGCAGCCTGGAAGAAATGGATCGGCCGCTGGAACTGGCGCGAATGTACAACGCCATCGGCCTCACCCACAACTTTACCGGCGACCAGGCGCGTGCCCGCGAATACTTCGAGCGCGCGGTGGCGGCTGCGGGCGAAGCCGGCGATGACCGCGCTGGCGCCACCTACCTGGGTAACCTGGCCCTGACCGTTGCCGGACTCGAGGGGCCGGAATCCGCCCTGCCGATGCTGCGCGAGGTATTGCGGCTCGGCGAGGAAACCGGGGCGCAAACCACCGCGACCATGGCCCGGGCAAATCTCTGTGACCAGCTGGTCATGCTCGACGAGAAGGACGAGGCCGAAACCACCTGCCTGGCCGCCCTGGAAGAAGTCGACCGCATGGGCGAGGCGCGCTGGCAGGCCGGCATTCGCCTGGCGCTGGGCAACCTGCGTCGCCGGGACGGTCGCCTTGAGGAAGCCGTCGACTGGTACCGCGAATCGCTGACCATCGCCTCGGAATCGGTTCCGACCATCGAAGATGACGTGCTAGAAGCCCTGATCGAAGCGCTTGCCGACCTGGGCCGCGCGGGGGAAGCGCTGGTCTTGACCCAGCGCCGCCTGGCGCTGCGGGACGAGCAGCGGGAAACCGAGCGACGCGAGCTGGTCGAGGAGCTGGAAGTGCGTTACGAGGTCGAGCGGGCCGAGGCCGACCTCGACCTGCTGCGCCTGCAGTCCGAACTGCAGACAACCCAGATTAGGCAGCGCGACCAGCTGCTGATCGCCTTGCTGATCACCCTGTCGGTGGTCGCGGTCGCATCCCTCGGCACCCTGCGCAGCTATCGCGTCAAGGCCGGCCTGGAGCAGGACCTGGCGCTGCGCAACCGGGAGCTGGAAAAGGCCCTGGACCACATCAACGACCTGGCGCGACACGACAGCCTGACCGGGTTGTTCAACCGGCGCGCGCTCGAAGAGCTGGGCGAACGCGAGGTCAAGCGACAGCAGCGCTGCGGCGAGCCGCTGTCGGTGATGCTGATGGACGTCGATCGCTTCAAGTCGATCAACGACCGCCATGGCCATACCGTCGGCGATGAAGCGCTCCAGGGTCTGGCCGCGATCCTGCGGCAAAACCTGCGCGAAACCGACCTGGTCGGTCGCTGGGGCGGAGAGGAATTCCTGTGCATCCTCCCGGGAACCAACCTGGCCGACGCTGAACGAAGCGCCCGGCGCATCCGTTCAGCGCTGGAAACGGTCCCTGTCCTGACGTCCAGCGAATCCGTCCGGCTGACCCTGACGACCGGGATCGCTGCGGTCAGCGGCCGCCTCGATGTCGCCATACAGCGGGCCGACCAGGCCATGTACCGGGGCAAGCGCGAAGGCCGCGACACCATCGTGGTGGCAGAGCCGGATTCCTCGGGTGACGCGCCCGGCGCCCTTTAGCTGATCGGAAAACGCGCCGCCCGATCGTGCGGTCGGTGGAAATCCAGCGCCGGTCCCAGGGGAATGATGTAGTGCGGGTTGATGCTGTCATGGCTG
>JAWLFD010000267.1:0-3088 GCA_041685745.1 Wenzhouxiangella sp. | reverse complement strand
TCGGCCCAGTCCTCCCAGGGATGGGCGCTGGCGTAGGCGCTGATGTAGTCCTGCGGCCAACCCCGGCGCGGGCCATCGCGGTAATACGCTTCCAGCGCGTCGTCGTAGGTCAGGCGCTCGTCGCCGAAGCGCTCGCGCACGGCCTGGAGCAGCGGTGATCCAGCCACCAGGCGGTCCCAGTAGTAATGACCGATCTCGTGTCGGAAGTGGCCCAGCAGGGTGCGCTGGGCCTCGTTCATCTGCACCCGCATGCGTTCGCGCTCGACGTCGTCGGCTTCGCGGATGTTGATCGTGATCAGCCCGCCGGCGTGGCCGGTCATGACCGGTTGGTCCTCGGTCGAATCGAGGAATTCCAGCGGGTCGGGGTTGTTTTCGAGAAAGGCAAAGCCCAGGCCGTGCCGGGGTGATGCGCGCCGGCTCTCGATCGGCAGGTCGTGGCGCATGAGATCGAACAGCAGCCGCCGCTTGCGCCGCTCCACCGCCAGCCACAGCGCCCGGTTGCCGGGTTTGTCCAGGTTGGGAATGACCTCGTTGAGGCGGCAGGCGCAGCAATAGCCTTCCGGGTCTTCGGCCGGCACCATCCAGTTGCAGACCTGCTCGCGGCTGTAGTTGAGGCACTTGCGATAGGCGCGACCATCGGCCCGGGGGTGGCGGGCCTGCCAGACGCCGTTGCCCTGCTCGGCCAGGGCGGACATGACGCCGAGATCCGGCAGAAAACCCAGCTCGGCCTGGCAGGCCACGCACAAGGTGTTTTCGAAATACACCGTGTTGCCGCAGCTGCACGCAAAGTTCTTCATTCGCTCGCCTCGGTCGAAAACCAGGTCTGGGTGATTCGATCACCGATGCCGATGAGCTCGACCTGGATCCGGTCGACAAACGCGCTCAAGCCCCCGTCGACCAGTTCCTGCAGGTCGGCCTGGTCGATCATGCGTTGGGCACGACCGACAGCCACCAGCGCGGCTTCATGGTCGGGCAGGCCGTGAAGCCGCTCGGCAACCGCCTCCAGGCAAAACGACACCGAGCGGGGAAACAGCGGGTTGCCGAGCAGAAAGCGCAACACGTCCGGGCCGTTGACGCGCAGGCGGACGTGGCGACGATACATCTGGTAAGCGGTCAGCGACTTCAGCACGCTCATCCACTGTAGCTGATCGAAGGGCTGAATGTCGTCGACCCCCCGCAACAGGTGGGACGAACGCACGTCGAGGATGCGCGTGGTCATGTCGGCGCGTTCATGGTAGCGACCCAGCAAAATGAAGTCCCAGGCGTGGTCATGGCTCATGGTATCGGCCAGCATGCCGATCAGCTGCTGGCAGCGACAGATCACCGAAACGATGAATTCATGGCGCGCCCGCTTGGCCAGCGGACCGGTCAGGCGCTCACGCGCCATCAGATAGAGATCGTTGGTCTGTTCCCAGACCTCGCGCGGCACCAGGTCGCGGGCGGCGCGGAGATTCTCGCGGGCCTGGGCCAGGCAGGAAAGCACCGAACCGCCGTGGCGCGGCTCGGCCAGCAGGAAACGCACGACCTGGCGCTCGTCGGCCGCATCGTGGAGCTCGTCGAACAGCGCCTGGCTGCCGGTGATGCGCACCAGCCCCGCCCAACCCGGCGCCAGACGCCGGGGCAGGTCGAGCATCAGATGGGCATTGACGTTGACCATCCGCCCCAGGTCCTCGGCCCGCTCCAGATAGCGTCCATACCAGTAGAGATTTTCGGCAACGCGCGACAGCATCAGTCGTCGCCGCCGTCGGTGTCGACGATCCAGGTGTCCTTGCTGCCGCCGCCCTGGGAGGAATTGACCACCAGCGATCCGGCCCGCATGGCCACCCGGGTCAGCCCGCCGGTGGTGACGTACTGCTGGTCGCCGGACAGGATGAAGGGTCGCAGGTCGACGTGGCGCGGGGCGACCTGCGCGCCGACCAGGGTGGGACAGGTGGAAATGGCCAGGGTGGGCTGGGCGATGTAGTTGCGCGGATCGGCCTTGATGAGCTTCTTGAACCGGTCTCGTTCTTTGCGGGTGGCGTGCGGGCCGATCAGCATGCCGTAGCCGCCGGACTCGTTGGCCGGCTTGACCACCAGCTGATCGATATTGGCGAGCACGTGATCGAGCTCGGAGCGAATGCTGCAGCGCCAGGTCGGCACGTTGGGCACCAGCGGGTCCTGGTCCAGGTAATAGCGGATGATGTCGGGCACGTAGGAGTAGACGACCTTGTCGTCGGCCACCCCGGCTCCCGGCGCGTTGGCCAGACCGACCTTGCCGGCCCGCCAGGCCCGCATCAGGCCCGGCACGCCGAGCAGCGAATCCTCGCGAAAGACTTCCGGGTCGAGAAAGGCGTCGTCGATGCGCCGGTAGATCACGTCGACCTGCTCCAGCCCGTGGATGGTGCGCATGTAGACGCAGTCCTGATCATCGACGATCAGATCGCGCCCCTCGACCAGTTCCACGCCCATCTGCTGGGCCAGCCAGGCGTGCTCGAAATAGGCCGAATTGAACATGCCGGGGGTGAGCACGACAACGACCGGGTAGTCGGCCGGGCGCGGCGACAGGCTGGCCAGGGTGTCGAACAGGCGGGCCGGATAGTCGTCGACCGGCTGGATATCGATGTCCTCGAACAGCTCCGGAAACACCTTTTTCATCACCTGGCGGTTTTCGAGCATGTAGGACACCCCGGACGGCACGCGCAGGTTGTCTTCGAGCACGTAGAGCGTGCCGTCGGCGTCGCGCACCAGGTCGCTGCCGCAGATATGCGCCCAGACCCCATAGCGCGGCTGAACACCGCGACACTGCGCGCGAAAGCCCACCGATCCGGCCAGCATCTCGGCCGGAAAGACGCCGTCGACCACGATTTTCTGCTCGCCGTACAGATCAGCGATGAACAGGTTGAGCGCGGTGACCCGCTGTTCCAGACCGCGCCGTGTTCGGTCCCACTCGCGCAGGGAAATGATTCGCGGAATGAGGTCGAAAGGCATCGCCCGGTCGGCACTGCCCTCCTCGTGGTAGACGCGGAAACTGATGCCGGCGACCAGGGCGGCGACTTCGCAGGCTTCGCGGCGCTCGATCAACTCGCCGCGGTCGAGCCCCCGCAGATAC
>JAWLFD010000266.1:0-3089 GCA_041685745.1 Wenzhouxiangella sp. | reverse complement strand
CTGGCCGGCGTGGCGCTTTCGGCCACCCTGCCGCTGATCGCCTACGGTCTGCTGCGGGGCATGAGCCGCCTGGCCAGCGTCGATGCCGCGGCGGTGGCCGGCCACTACGGCTCCATATCCATCGTCACCTTCGTCGCCGCCGGCGCGCTGCTGCAGTCGCGCGGCGTTGCCTACGAGGGCTGGCTGGTGGCGGTGGCCGCGACCATGGAGGCGCCGGCCATCCTGACCGCACTATGGCTGGCGCAGCGCAATTCCAGCCCGGACTCGGCCGCGGGCGTGCCGTGGCGCGAAGTCATTCTCAACGGCTCCATCGTGCTGCTGATCGGAGCCTTCCTGATCGGCTGGGCGACCGGTCCTGCCGGCATGGCCGAGGTCGAGGGCTTTCTGGTGGCGCCGTTCAAGGGCGTGCTTTGCCTGTTCCTGCTCGACATGGGGCTGGTGGCCGGGCGCAACCTCGCGCGCAGCCGCAGCGCGCTGACGACCGGCGTCGTGCTGTTCGGTCTGCTGATGCCGCTGGTCGGCGCCGCGACCGGACTGGCAACGGCCTGGGCGCTGGGCCTTTCGGTCGGCGGTATGGCGATCCTGGCGACGCTGGCGGCTTCGGCTTCCTACATCGCGGTGCCGGCGGCCATGCGCGTGGCCCTGCCTGAAGCCAACCCGGCGATCTACCTGTCGCTGTCGCTGGGCGTGACCTTTCCGTTCAATCTTGCCGTTGGCATTACCCTGTACCTGGCGGCAGCCACCTGGCTGTCCGGAGGCTGAGCATGCAGACCCATACCGCGACCCGGATCGAAATCATCATCGAAAGCCCGGCCCTGAGGGCGCTGACGCGCGAGCTGGACCGGGCTGCGGTCAAGGGTTATACGGTGCTGCCCGTCCTGGGCGGGCAGGGCAGGTCGGGCCCGTGGACGGCTGCCGGCGAGGTCGGTTCGGCCGGCGGCATGGTGGCGGTGCTGACCATGGTGTCGCCGGAACGGGCCGAAAGCGTGCTCGACTCGGTGTTCAAGGTGGTCAGCCGCCACATCGGGCTGGTCTCGGTCAGCGACTGCCGGGTGGTTCGTCCCGAACGGGTGTGAGGCGGGATCCGTCTGCGGCCGGTTCGTAAGCCGCGGGATCGAAGCGCCGGCAGTGCCAGCGGAAGGTCGAGGTAAAACGCGGCCACAGGGTGGCGTTGCGGCCGCTTCGGGGATGCAGATACCAGCTGCCGCAACCGCCGCGGTTCCAGACCGTGCGCGCCAGCCGCCGCTGCAGGTTCTCGTTCCAGTCGCGCTGGGCTTCGTTACGGACCTCGATTCGCGTCTCGCCGTGGCGCTGCATGAAGCGCAGCATGTCGAGCAGGTAGCGGATCTGGCCCTCGATCATCAGCAGCACCGAGTTGTGGCCCAGCGCGGTGTTGGGCCCGAGCAGGGTGAAGAAGTTGGGGAATCCGGCCACGGTGCTGCCCTTGTAGGCTTGGGGTCCTTCGGCCCAGACCTCGGCCAGGTCCCGGCCCTCGCGGCCGATGATCATGCCGGCCGGAATCGGGCGAGTGGCCTGGAAGCCGGTGCCCAGAATGATCAGGTCGGCGGTCCGACGGCACCCGGTGCGGTCGATGATCTCGCGGCCCTCGATGCGCTCGATGGGGTCGGTCACCAGTTCGACATTGGATTCGGCGACGGCCGGGTAGTAATCGTTGGACATCAGCACCCGCTTGCAGCCCATGGCGTAATCCGGCGTGAGCTTTGCCCGAAGCCGGGGATCGGCCACCTGGCGCTGCAGGTGGCGGCGGGCCTTGCGACGGTGCAAAACGGTCATCCACGGCCAGCGTGCAAACGCCGGCAGCCGGCTTTCCAGCAACACGAACTGGCCGAGCCGCAGGGCCAGTCGGGCGGGCGGAAAGCGCCGGTACAGCGCCTGTTTCCAGGGCGCGATGGCGCGGTCCGGCCGGGGCAGGATCCACTGGGCGCTGCGCTGGTAGATGGCGACCGCACGGGCCTCGCGCTGGAGGTGGGGAACGAACTGAATGGCCGAGGCGCCGGTGCCGATGACCGCGACGCGTTGATGTTTCAGATTCAGCTCGTCGGGCCAGCGCTGGGAGTGGATGACCGGCCCGTCGAAATCGGCAAGACCTGGTATATCCGGCCAGGCCGGCCGCGACAGCCCGCCGATGGCCGAGACCAGCATCCGGCCGGCGAAAACCCGTCCGCGCTGATCATGGACCCGCCAGGCATGCTCGGATTCGTGCCATCGGGCCCGAACGACCCGGGTCTCGAGGTGGAGGTGCGGCGCGAGGCCGTGCCGGACCACGAGATCTTCCAGATAGCCCTGGATTTCGGCGCGGCCGGCGAACCGGCGCGACCAGTCGGCCCTGGGCGCAAACGACAGCGAGTAGAGGTGGGACTGGACGTCGCAGGCGCAGCCCGGGTAGCGGTTGACCCACCAGGTCCCGCCGACGCCGGACTCGGCGTCGAGCACGACGAAGTCCTCGAAGCCCGAGCGGCGCAGCCGGATCGCCAGGCCGATGCCGGCAAACCCGGCGCCGATGATGACCAGGCCGGTCCTGACGACCTCGGTTGCAGCCGGATCGGTCAAACAATCCCCAGGCGTCGGCCGACCCGGGTGAAGGCCTCGACCGCCTGCTCGAGCTGCTCGCGGCTGTGGGCGGCCGAGATCTGGGTGCGGATGCGGGCCTCGCCCCGGGGGACGACCGGGTAGAAGAAGCCGATCACGTAGATGCCTTCCTCAAGCAGGGCGTCGGCCATCTTCTGGGCCAGCGGCGCGTCGTAGAGCATCACCGGCACGATCGGGTGATCACCCGGCTTGATGTCGAATCCGGCCGCCGTCATGGCGTCGCGGAAGAAGCGGGTGTTTTCTTCCAGCCGATCGCGCAGCACCGTTGAGGCGTTGAGCATTTCGAATACCTGGATGCTGGCCGCGACCAGCGGCGGGGCCAGCGAGTTGGAAAACAGGTAGGGGCGCGAACGCTGGCGCAGGATGTCGATCACCGGCTGGCTGGCCACGGTAAAGCCGCCCATGCCGCCGCCCAGCGCCTTGCCCAGGGTCGAGGTGAAGATGTCGACCTTGTCGAGCACGCCGTGATACTCGGCCGA